>CAJVYN010000001.1 GCA_913009355.1 uncultured bacterium
TGAGGTTTTCTCGCTCGCCTGGTCACTGGGCGGGGCAATCAGCGGCGAACATGCAGACGGGCTGGTAAGAGCGGCCTTCATAAAGAAGCAATACGGCGATAAATTCTACGAGTTATTATGCAAAATTAAGAACATATTCGACCCTGACGGTTTGATGAATCCAGGCAAAATCATCAATAGTGATGTTGATGTTATGGTTAAGAACCTCAGGGCCGAGAGGAAGTTTTTGCCGGAAAGACTTTTTGAAAAAACGGATTTGCTTTTTGAAAAAGATGAGCTTGCCGCCGAGATTGAACAATGTTACGGCTGTGGACTTTGCCGAAGCTGCGATTCTGTTCTGCGGATGTGCCCGGTGTTTCGTGCTTTAGGTGAAGAATTGGGAAGCTGCCGAGCGAAGGCAAATATACTTGGTTTCTGGGCGACGGGGCAGTTGGAAAAACAGGATTTTGAATCGCCGGAGTTTAGAAAATTTCTGGATTTGTGTATTAACTGCAAAGCCTGCCTGCGGGAATGTCCCTCCGGGGTTGATATTTCCAAGATTATCGTTGCAGCTCGAGCTGAATATGTCAAACGCAGAGGCTCAGCGCCCACAGAGCTGCTCTTAACCCATAATCGCTATCTTAGTATGCTGGGCAGTGCCTCCTGGCCTGTTTTAAATTTTGTAATGAATCGGGCGGTTTTTAAATGGTTTCTTGAAAGAATCACAGGGCTCGACCAACGCAGGAATATACCCGGTTTCGAGTGTAAATCTTTCCTGAAAACGGGGCGTAAATTTTTAGCATCTTGTGAGCCGATAGAGAAACCAATCGATAAAGTTGCGTATTTTGTAGATACTTATGCAAATTATAACGACCACGAATTAGGATTTGCGGTTCTTCGCGTACTGAGGCATAATAATATCGAGGTGATTCTGCCGAAGCAGTTGCCTGCGCCGCTGCCGGCTATTTGCTATGGCGACGTCAGTTGCGCCCGCAGGGATTTATCTTACAATGTCAAACATCTTGCCAAGGTGATTTCCGCCGGTTTCAAAATCATTTGCTCCGAGCCGAGCGCTGCACTGTGTCTGAAGCAGGAGTTGAGGCATTTCGTCGCAAACAAAGATGCCGAGCTTATCTCAGAAAATGTCTTTGAACTAATAAGTTATCTGCTGGATTGGTTCAAGCAGGGAAAGTTAAAGCCGGTATCGGAAAAGCTGAGATTGCTTCGTCGCTGCGCTCCTCGCAATGACACAGAGCACAACTTTGTCTATCATTGCCCCTGTCATTTACTTGCCGTTGGCAGTAACGGAGCGAGTGTAGAGCTTTTAGAAAAACTTTGCTCTGTTTCAGTCAGCGAACTTAATGCCGGCTGCTGCGGCTTAGCGGGGACATTCGGGATGCAGAAAAAAAACTACGATTTGTCGTCAAAAATTGCCGCTGGATTAAAAGAGGCACTAAAATCATCACCAACCAAATGTGTATTGACCGAATGCAGCGCCTGCAAAATGCAGATAGAACATATAAGCGATTGCGTGGTTAGGCATCCGATTAAAGTAATAGCGGATAGTTATAGCACATAGCAGATAGAATTTCGTATCTCGTGAAACGTGAAGCGTATCTCGGAAAAAATATCCACAAAAAGACACAAAAAGCACAAAGGAAAGTCAAAGTGAAAAGGCAAGAGGAAAAAGGGAAAAGTGAGAAGGGGTTTTCGCTCGATTTTCTGACTGACTGGAAGGCTGCCCGGCAAAAGCCGGTTCATCTTGCCATAGTGATGACCCTTGGCTTTTGGCTTTTATTTATTTGTATTCCTGCTATATTCATTCAAGATTTTAATCGAGTGCTATTGGTATCAAGCGGACTTCTCTATTGTGGGCTTCTTTCCTTTTTAGCTGCTGGCCTTACTCAGTATGACTTTTTGTATCGTTATGTACAGTGGTGTAAAAAGCATAAAAAGATAAGGATCATAATTGCAGTTGGGCTCTTATTTTTAGGCTGCTTGTTCTTTTTGATGTGTAAGATGTGGCCCGAATCCGTTGGTAGAATCTTTTTCCGGTTACCAACTTGCGTGATGATGATAGCAGTAAGTATAGTGCTTGTAGCATTTGTCGGTGTTGCAATTGGTGGGTGGGTTAAGTACGTGCGGCGAGCGAATAAACGAACAGACGGTTAGAAGATGAGCCGGTTTGGAGGGAATATCGAATATCGAACAAGGAATGATGAATGTCGAAGTAGGATCCTTCGCTTCGCTCAGAATGATAAAAAGGGGCAAGAAACTTAATTATGGCGACTGAAGAAGCAAATCTTAAAAAGGCGGTGCTTTGGGAAGCAGCGGAGGATAAAAAACTTCGATGTAAGCTGTGTAACTGGCGATGCTCAATTGCTAATGGTAAATCAGGCAGGTGTGCTGTCCGCAAAAACATAGACGGTGTACTCTATTCGCTAAATTACGATAAGGTTTGCTCGGCTAATCCCGACCCGATAGAAAAAAAGCCATTGTTCCATTTTCAGCCGGGGACAAGTAGTTTTTCCATCGCTACGATGGGTTGTAACTTTCTATGCGAATTCTGCCAGAACTGGCAGATAAGTCAGGCAGCTATTGAAGATGGACGAATTGATGGGCAGGCGATAAGCCCGGGAAAAATAGTCGAGGCGGCTGTCCGCAGCGGATGCAAAAGTATCGCTTATACCTATACCGAGCCGACAGTTTTTATGGAGTTGTGCAACGATTGTGGGCGTTTAGCCAAGAAAAAGGGCTTGACGAACATTTTCGTCAGTAATGGCTATCAGACCCGCGAGGCAATCGATTTTGCTTTACGATGGCTCGACGGGATAAATGTTGACCTGAAATCTTTCAGTGACGATTACTATAAAAAATTGTGCAAGGCACGGCTACAGCCGGTACTTGATACGATTAGCTATATCGCAAAAGAAACCGATATCTGGCTTGAAGTTACTACCTTACTGGTTCCGGGCGAAAATGATTCCGACGATGAGTTGAAGGCGCTGGCTGATTTTATCGTCTCAAAAGCCGGCGCTGATGTGCCCTGGCATATCAGCCGATTCCATCCGAATTATAAGTATCTGGATTCGGCTGTAACGCCGGTTGAAACACTCCAGCGGGCATACGAGATTGGTAAAACGGCAGGGCTGCATTATATATATCTCGGTAATGTGCCGGGAGCAAAAGCGGAGAATACTTTTTGTTATAAATGTGGTAAATTGCTGATTGAACGCAGCGGCTATCATATATCGGCCAACCACATAACCAATGCCTGCTGTCCCGATTGCGGGGTAAAGATAGCTGGGGTATGGTAATTGATTATTGATTCTGATGAAAATAATTGCAGATAGAAATATTCCGTTTGCGGCTGAATGCTTCTCTTCCATCGGCGAGGTTGAAGTTGTTGCCGGCCAGGATATAACGCCAGGCGTTGTTGCCGACGCAGATTGTTTATTGGTTCGCAGTGTAACGAAAGTAGATTCGAATTTGTTAGCTGAAAGTTCGGTTCGGTTCGTGGGCACCGCTACTATCGGTTTTGAGCATATAGATACTGATTTTCTGGCCAGACACAATACTGGTTTTGCATCCGCGCCAGGGTCAAATGCCAACTCCGTGGTCGAATATATCGTTGCTGCGCTGCTCGAAGTCGGGCAAAAAGCAAATCTTAACCTAAAGGACAAATCGATAGGCGTTATCGGCGTTGGTAACATCGGCAGCAAAGTGGCTGAAAAAGCTGCGGCGATAGGTATGAAGGTCTGCCTCAACGACCCGCCATTGCAGCGACAAACCGGTGATGCAAAATACCTGCCTTTGGAAAAGCTTTTCGATTGCGATTTTATAACGCTTCATACGCCGTTGACCTTCGAAGGGATTGACAGAACTTTTTATTTGGCTGACGAAAGATTCTTTAAATCGCTGAAGAAAGGGTGTATCTTTTTTAATACTTCTCGCGGCGCAGTGGCTGACACAGGAGCTTTGAAGGCAATGATTAAATCAGGCAAATTGGGAGCTGCCGTACTCGATGTCTGGGAAAATGAGCCGAGTATCGATACCGAACTTCTGGAAATGGCCGCTATCGGCACGCCGCATATAGCCGGCTATTCGCTTGACGGCAAAGTCGCAGGGATGATTATGATTTATAAGGCGGCCTGCGAATATTTCGGACTCGAAGCCGGATTTGATACGAAATCATTTTTACCTGAGCCAGCTGTCCGTGAGTTGAAGGTAAATCCGCAGACCGGCAGCGAGCAGGATATGTTGCGGGAAGCTGTTGAAAAAATTTATAATATTAAAAAAGATGACTCCAATCTACGGCGGATTTTGAATATGCCCTTAGGCAAAAGATGCGGATTGTTTGAGAAACTGCGCAGCGATTATCCGGTCCGAAGGGAATTTCAAAATACCACGGTTGTTGTCAAAGATAAAAACAGCGGTCTGGCTAATAAGCTAAAGGGCATTGGATTCCTGCTTTCGAAGGAATGACAAATATGGAAAAAAGTAGCGGTGAAAATGTTGTTGAATGGCCAAAGGGAAGATTGGATTTTTCGGCTGGCTGTGTTGTGATGGGCGTTTTGAATGTTACGCTGGACTCCTTCAGCGACGGCGGCCAGTTCTTCAATATCGACAAGGCCATTGAACACGGTCTTAAAATGGCTGCCGACGGAGCTGCGATAATAGATGTAGGAGCTGAATCCACCCGGCCGGGTGCCAGGCCTGTCTCGGTTGATGAGCAGATAAGCCGGGCAGTTCCGGTAATAAAAACGCTTCATAAAAAAATAGATGTGCCTATTAGTATTGATACTAAAACTTACGATGTCGCTAAAGCTGCTTTGGAAGCAGGGGCGGGGATGATAAACGATATTACGGCTTTGAGCGATGAGCGGATGGGAACGCTTGCAGCCGAGCATAAGGTGCCGGTCGTCCTGATGCATATGCAGGGCAGCCCTGCAACAATGCAAATCCAGCCGAAATATGATGATGTGGTTGGCGAGGTTCTTGCATTTCTTTTAGAGCGAGCAAAACGAGCTGAGGGGTTTGGTATTCCAAAGGATATGATTTTTATTGACCCCGGAATTGGTTTCGGTAAAACATTAGAGCATAATCTTTTGCTTTTGAAAAATATTGATAAGTTTGTCGCTACCGGCTACCGTGTGCTTGTCGGCACAAGTCGTAAAAACTTTATTGGCAAACTCACCGGCAAAGAAAAACCGTCAGAACGCATATTCGGCACCGCTGCTACAGTCGCCTTATGTGCCGTCGCAGCCGTCTCAATCGTACGCGTCCACGATGTGACTGAAATGGTCGATGTAGTAAAAGTAGCAACTTCTATTGTAAATTTAAACTTAGTCTGATATAATTATCTTATGAGCCCAACTGTCTTCAAGTATAAGAATTATCGCTTCCTTTTTTTCTCTCGAGAAGAAAGCAGAATTCACATACATGTATCCTCTCCCGAAGGTGAGGCAAAGTTCTGGATTACACCGCAGGTTCGTTTAGCAAAGAACTTCGGTTTCTCTCAAAATCAAATCACTGAGTTGAAAAAGGTTGTTGAGGAACACAAAAATGACATTAAAAACGCATGGTCAAAACATTTCAGAAGTTGAAGTTTCTCATATCGACATTCATGGTTTCTGGCTTTGTATAGAAGATAAAGAATACTTTTTGCCCTACGATGACTATCCCTGGTTTAAAGAAGCAAAGGTAAAGGAGATTCTAAATGTCAAACTGCTACATAAGTATCACCTATATTGGCCGGAACTTGATATCGATATAGAGACCGATTCTCTGGAGAATCCGCAAGACTATCCATTAAAATACAAATGAATGTAGCCACTCACTGCAACGGTCGCCTTATGTGCCGCCGCAGACGTCTCAATCGTACGCGTCCACGATGTGACTGAAATGGTCGATGTGATAAAGGTTGTAAATGCTATCAGTATGTAAATCCGAATATCGAAATTCGGAATATCAACTGCTCAAAATACCCTTACTCAAGTTCCAAGGCCAGTCTGAGAACCTCGTTGGTATTTTTTACAAACTGAAACTTCAGGCCCTTTTTGGCCTCCTTCGGCACTTCGGGGATGTCCTTTTTATTCCTGGCAGGCAAAATGACCGTCTTTATACCAGCCTGTTTTGCAGCTAAGATTTTTTCTTTCAGGCCTCCCACCGGCAAAACCAGACCACGCAAAGTAATCTCGCCTGTCATTGCAACATCCGGGCGGGTCGGTTTACCGAGAAGCAGGCTGACCAGCGACGTGAACATTGCGACTCCGGCGCTTGGGCCGTCCTTGGGAATTGCTCCCGCAGGGACGTGGATATGGTAATCGAATTTCTTGAACCTGTCAGAAGCGATTTTCAGTTTCTTGTTATTTGCCTTTACAACGGTAAAAGCGGCCTGGGCGCTCTCTTTCATAACATCGCCGATTTGGCCCGTCAACTGCAACAGGCCTTTGCCGGGCATAGAGGCCGATTCAATAAAGAGCAGCTCACCGCCAACCGGCGTAAAGGCAAGTGCGGTTGCGACGCCGGGTATGCCGGTTCGCAAAGCTAATTCGGATTCAAATTGTGCCGGCCCTAAAATTTTCGCCAAATCTTTTTTGCCGATAGTCGCCCGTCTTTTCTTGGCTTTGGCTATTTCGGTGGCAACGGCTCTGCAGATTGCGGCTATACTTCTCTCGATGTTTCTCACTCCAGCCTCACGCGTATAGCCCTTAATTATTGCAAGTATTGCCTCGTCTTTTATGGCCAAGCGGTTTTTGTTCAGCCCGTGCTCGGCAAGCTGGCGAGGGACGAGATATTTTTTTGCGATGTTGAGCTTCTCCGTTTCGGTGTAGCCGGGCAGTTCTATAACTTCCATCCTGTCACACAGTGCCGGCGGAACAGGTTCGGTATAATTAGCCGTACCGATAAACATTACAGAGGACAGATTAAAAGGCTCATCGAGGTAGTGGTCAGTGAAGCCGAAGTTCTGCTCGGGGTCAAGCACTTCCAGCAGTGCACTTGCAGGGTCGCCTCTGAAGTCGGCGCCGATTTTGTCCAGCTCATCGAGCATAAATACGGGGTTTTTGCTTCCGCACTTTCTCAATTCCTGCAAAATTCGGCCCGGCAAAGCGCCGATATAAGTTCTTCGATGTCCACGAATATCGGCCTCGTCCCTTATTCCGCCGAGCGATATGCGAATGAATTTTCTTCCCATAGCACGTGCGATGGATTTGCCGAGCGAAGTTTTGCCTACTCCGGGCGGGCCGACAAAACAAAGTATCGGACTTTTACCAGTCGGGTTCAGCTTGCGTACAGCCAGAAATTCGAGAATACGTTTTTTTACCTTGTGCAAATCGTAGTGGTCACGGTTCAATATTCGTTCAGCCGCATTGATATCAAGTCGGTCTTTGGTCTGAATGGACCAGGGCAGTTCACAAACCCAGTCCAGATACGTTCGGATAACGCTATATTCCGGCGAAGCAGGTGGTATCTTGCTCAACCTGTCCAATTCCCGAAGGGCCTCGGCCTCAACCTTTTTTGGCATTTTGGCCTTTTTGATATTCTTACTGATTTGCTTGAGCTCTTCGGTCCGCGAATCCGCCTTGCCAAGCTCAGACTGGATGGCTTTTAACTGCTCCTGCAGAAAATATTCCCGCTGATTTTTGTCCACCGACTCTCTAACCCTGCCTTGAATTTTGTGACTCAGTTCCAAAACCTCCAACTGATTTGCCAGAGCAACGGATATCTTCTCAAGACGTTTGGCGGCGTCAAGTTCTTCGAGCAATTGTTGTTTCTTTGCAATGTTAAGGTTGAGATTGGCCGCTAAAAAATCAGCCAAGGCGGAAGGATTTTCGATATTTTCCAGCAGTACGGACGCCTCTTCGGGAACATTGGGACTTAACACGATAACACGGTTAGCTGCATGGCGGACGCTGACGATAAGCGCCTGGACTTTTTTGGTCATCTTAGCCTTGACCTTGAGCGGTTGGACCGCGGCCTTGAGATACGGCTCTGTTGTTATCCTTTTTATTATTTTGAAGCGAGCTATGCCGTGAACTACAATGTGAATCGAGCCCTGCGGCATTTTTATAACTTTAAGCACCGAGGCAGCGGTTCCGACAGAGTAAATATCGTCGAAATCCGGCCTGTCGGTCTCAGGATTGTGCTGTGTGACAAGCCCTATGATAGATTCATTGGGCCTGGTGTCGGCAAGCAGGCGTTTGCTTCTCTTTCGTCCTATTGCCAACGGCGTTACTGTCCCCGGGTAAGCAACGGCATTTCGAATCGGCAAAATGCCGATTACGCCCGGCAGTTTGAATACCTGGTTGTTCTCTCGTGATTGGCCGTTCTCGTTGTTCAAATAACGCTCAAGGTTTGCAGTATCTTCTGCAATCACTTCAACCAACCAATCGCTATCGGAAAACAATAAATTTTTAAGATTACTCGCCATTTTGTTTAGCTCTGCCACAGGTACACTAATAGTTTTTTCTGCAAAATGAAATGATACACAATTAAAACTAAAAACTCAAAGCTAAAAACTAAAAACCATTCCGCCTAAAAAGGCAGGTAAAACTTTTGAATTTTATACCATGGCTTTTTGCCTACTTGATGGCCGAATGGTAGCTTTGCAGTGACCTTACAGAGTCCGCCAGGCCGGCTCGGCTGGCTGCAATGCCCTTGACGGCAGCGGCAGCGGCGGCTGTGGTGGTAATATAAGGCACATTATACTTGATAGCCGCCTTGCGAATATAAGAATCGTCATACTTGCTCAGCTTGCCGCTGGGAGTATTGATGATGAGCTGAATCTGGCCGTTCTTAATGGCATCGGCTATGTTAGGTCTGCCCTCGTGCATTTTGAGGATAGGCTCGGCTTTGATACCACTATCCGCCAGGAACCGATGAGTACCATTAGTTGCCTTTATTTTGAAGCCGAGGTTCCGAAAATCCTCTGTGATTTTCAGGGCGGCTTGTTTGTCACCGTCTGCGACTGTTATCAGGACAGTGCCCTCAGAACAAAGATGTTGTTTTGCGGCTTGCTGGGCCTTGAAAAATGCAAGTTCGAAAGAATCAGCTAATCCCAGCACTTCGCCGGTCGAGCGCATCTCCGGGCCCAAAAGCGGGTCGACTTTCGGAAACATATTGAATGGGAAAACAGCTTCCTTTACGCCAAAGTACGGAATCGGGCGCTGCTTTAAATTAAGCTCGGACAGCTTCCTGCCAAGCATAATCTGGGTGGCAAGACGTACCATAGAGACGTTGCAAACTTTTGAAACCACAGGCACGGTACGAGAGGCCCGCGGGTTGGCTTCCAGAATATAAACAGTGTCTCCTGCTATGGCATATTGAATGTTCATCAGGCCCACTACCTTCAACTCGATTGCAATTCTTCTGGTATATTCGCAAATCGTGTCAATATGCTCCTGGGCTATGCTGACAGGCGGAATCACACAGGCCGAGTCGCCGGAGTGAATGCCGGCCAGCTCGATATGCTCCATAACAGCAGGGACAAAAGCATCCGTGCCGTCGGCGATAGCGTCGGCCTCTGCTTCTGTGGCATTTTCCAGGAATTTGTCAATCAAAATAGGACGCTGCGGTGTTACTTCGACAGCTGCGGTAATATATCGCCTGAGCATTTCCTCATCGTGCACAACTTCCATACCACGCCCGCCAAGTACATAAGAAGGCCTTAACATTAAGGGATAGCCAATTCGTTCGGCAATAACAAGAGCTTCATCGTAATTGGCGGCCATACCGGATTCGGGCTGAGGGATGCCCAGCTTTTCGCACACCTGCCGGAAGCGGTCGCGGTCTTCGGCCAGGTCGATTATTTCCGGCGATGTCCCGATTACCTTGACGCCGGCGGCGGCCAGCTCGTTGGCGATATTAAGCGGAGTCTGGCCGCCGAACTGGACGATGACGCCGTCCGGCTTTTCGTTTTCGTAAATGCTCAAAACGTCTTCAACAGTGAGCGGCTCAAAGTAAAGCTTGTCCGAGGTATCATAATCCGTCGAGACGGTCTCAGGATTGCAGTTGACCATAATACTCTCGATGCCCATCTCTTTCAAAGCGTACGAAGCGTGACAGCAGCAGTAATCAAATTCTATTCCCTGGCCAATCCTGTTAGGCCCGCCGCCAAGGATAAGGACCTTTTTGTTCGGTGTTCGGATGCTCTCGTTTTCGCTTTCGTAAGTCGAGTAATAGTAAGGCGTAAAGGCCTCAAATTCTGCGCCGCAGGTATCCACAGCCTTATACACAGGCTTGACGCCAAGCTTGCCGCGCATCCGGCGAACAGAACTTTCATCAGTTTTAAACAGCCCTGCAAGTTGCTCATCACTAAAACCAAATTCCTTTGCTTTTAATAAAAGCTCAGCTGAGCAACCCCCTTCTCCGACTGCTTCTATTATCTCTTTCTCAAGGTCAACGATTTGCTTGATGTTGTGTAAAAACCATCTGTCTATTTTTGTAGCCTCATAGATCTGGTCTATGGACAATCCTTTTTGAAGGGCGTATTTGATATAAAAAATTCTCTCGGCGCAAGGGGCTCTTAATTTCTCATTGAGCACATCATCCGGGACATCAAATTTCAAATCCTCTAAGCCGCTTACGCCTATCTCCAATGACCGCAAGCCCTTTTGCAGGGACGCCTTGAATGTCCGGTCAATGGCCATTGCCTCGCCGACAGACTTCATAGAAGTAGTCAGTACCGGGTCTGCTTCAGGAAACTTCTCGAACGTAAAGCGAGGAATCTTGACCACGCAATAATCAATGGTCGGCTCAAAACAAGCGGGGGTTTTTTTGGTGATGTCGTTTGGAATTTCATCCAGTGTGTAGCCGACGGCAAGCTTTGCTGCTATTTTTGCAATGGGAAAACCGGTAGCCTTGGAAGCTAAAGCAGAACTCCTGGATACCCTCGGATTCATTTCAATGACAACCATTCTGCCGGTATCAGGATTGACGGCAAACTGGATGTTTGAGCCGCCCGTCTCAACGCCTATCTCTCTGATGCAGGCGATTGCCGCATCCCGCATTTTCTGGTACTCGGCGTCGGTCAATGTCTGTGCCGGTGCGACGGTGATCGAATCGCCAGTGTGAACGCCCATAGGGTCGAGGTTTTCTATCGAGCATATAATAACTACATTGTCGTTCAGATCCCTCATTACCTCCAGTTCAAATTCCTTCCAGCCGGTCAGTAGCTCCTCGACTAATATCTCGCTGACCATACTGGCTTCAAGGCCCCTCTGGGCGGCTTTAGTAAACTCCTCCCTATTGTACGCTACACCACCACCCGTGCCGCCCAGGGTATAACTCGGACGAATAATAACGGGCAAGCCCACTTTCTCAACAACTTCTTCTGCTTCCTTTAAACTGTGGGCTTTTCCACTTCTGGGCAGATCCAGGCCGATTTTTTCCATTGCCACCTTAAACAGCTCTCGGTCTTCGGCTTTATGAATCGCCTTGATGTTTGCACCTATTACTTCCACATTGTGTTTGTCTAAAATGCCTTTTTCCGCAATCGTAACAGTAAGATTTAAGGCGGTCTGGCCGCCTAACGTCGGCAAAATGACATCGGGCTTTTCTTTTTCGATTATCTTTTCAACTACTTCAGGGGTGATTGGCTCAATGTAGATGATATCCGCTGTGCCCGGGTCGGTCATAATGGTAGCTGGGTTACTATTAAGCAAAACTACTTTGAAACCTTCGGCTTTTAAGACCTTGCAGGCTTGCGTACCAGAATAGTCAAATTCACAGGCCTGGCCAATGACAATAGGGCCGGAGCCGATAATCAAAATCTTCTTTATGTCAGTCCGCTTAGGCACAATCTTGCTCCATCATCTTAATAAATTCTGTAAACAGATAGCGTGCATCGTGAGGGCCGGGCGAGGCCTCAGGGTGAAACTGTACTGAGAATATCGGCAGCTTCTTATGTCTTATCCCTTCAAGGGTATTGTCATTGAGGTTAATATGAGTGATTTCGATATCCTCTTTATTCAAAGAATCTATGTCCACACAGAATCCGTGATTTTGCACGGTTATATGGACTTTGCCTGTTTTCAAATCCTTAACCGGGTGGTTTCCGCCATGATGGCCGAATTTAAGTTTGAAAGTTTTGCCGCCCAGGGCTAAACCTAACATCTGGTGGCCGAAACAAATGCCAAAAATGGGAATTTTGCCTAATAATTCTTTTACCGTCTCAACTACGTACGGCACACCTTCCGGGTCACCCGGACCGTTAGAAAGCAGGATGCCATCAGGTCCAAGAGCGAAAATCTGCTCAGCGCCGGTCATAGCCGGAACGATGGTTACTTTGCAATCGTGGAGAGCTAATTGCCGTAGTATGTTGTACTTAACACCGGTATCGACAACCACCACGTTGTATTTGCCTTTATCATTCCACTGGTGAATTTTCTCGAAAGTAACGCCTTGTACCAAATCCCTGCCAATCAAACCGGGTGAGGCCTTTGCCTTGGCCGTCAGGTTTTTTTCGTCCAAATCCTCGGTGGAAATAACCGCCTTCATTGCACCGGCCAGGCGGATATGCCGCGTCAGTGCACGTGTATCTATACCTTCTATGCCGACGATATTATTTTCCTTAAGATATTCGCCCAGGCTTTTCTCGCAACGCCAGCTACTCGCCAGACGGCTGCATTCTCTAACCACAAACGCTTCCACATAAGGCTTTGCCGATTCGACATCCTCTGAATTTACACCGTAGTTGCCAATGAGAGGATAAGTCATAGTAACAATCTGGCCTTTGTAGGAAGGGTCGGTGAGGATTTCCTGGTAACCGGCCATACTGGTATTGAAAACTACTTCGCCGGCCCGCTCTCCCGCTGCGCCAAAAGAAGAACCTTTGAAAACAGTGCCGTCCTCTAATACTAATAATGCCTTCATATTCTTATCCTAATCCTGTCCAGCAATTATTGTTTGGCAGATTAAACTGTGATAGAGCTGATTTGTCAAATGATTAACTCACATTTGCCTCAATCTGCGGCTTTCGAACGGATATTTTCGTCACCGTGCTTGTGCTACATAGCGTAACTACTACGCAAAGTAGCACCAGCGACCGCTAAACAAATAACAACCATAAGTATAAAAACCAGAACAAAAGAACCATCTTGCTTCAACCACTACTGCTCTGTTACTTGTAATTTGACGGGCTGTCATTGCGAGCGAAGCGAAGCAATCTCAAATCTAACGGTTGAGATTGCCACGGCCTGCTCCGCAGGCCTCGCAATGACAACTCCTCGATTGAGCAGTAACAGAGCACTAATATAAACATCAGTTTTCCGCTAATCTGCCAAGGACTGATAATAATAGACTTTCATAACTAAAAATTGGGTTTCTCGATATTTTTTCCTTGACAAATTCAATATTTCCGTTAAATTGGGCTAAAAAGGTAATTTGGGAGAGTATTATGTCAAAAGGATTTGGTTAAAGGAGAGGAATAGACAAAATGAAGGATTTATTTACTACCGGCGAAGCCGCCGAAATTTGTAAGGTAAGCCAGCAGACGATTATCCGTTGTTTCGATTCCGGCCGGGTCGAGGGATTTCGCGTTCCTGGCTCAAGATTCCGCAGGATTCCACGCCAGAACCTGATCAAATTCATGAAGGAAAATAATATCCCCCTGGATAACATCAACTCCGGCAAAAAGAAAGTTCTCATCGTTGATGATGATGCTGAAATAGTCGAGCTTATGGCCGATGTGCTTGTTCGCGATGGCAGATTCGAAATTAAAACCGCAGCCAGCGGCTACGAAGCAGGAATATCAACACAGCAGTTCCGGCCCGACCTGATATTGCTCGATTATATGCTGCCCGATGTCAACGGAAACGTCGTCTGCCAGACGATAAGAAAAAATCCCGATTTCGAAAACATCAAAATTATTATTGTAAGCGGCGTTATAAAACGGGATGAGATTGACCAGCTACTAAAATCAGGCGCCGAAGATTTCATTAAAAAGCCATTCAATATCGCCGAACTTACCGACAAAATCACCGCTATCTTACAAATGGAACAAGCAAAATAACGTATAACGTTTGGCAAATATCTAAAAGATAAATCTGAAATCCGAAGCACAAAACAAAAAAGTGTAACACTTAAAATTAAAGATAGGTGATTTTTGAATTTTACACTATGACTTACACCTCAACTTTTTAATTTTTGGGCTAAATACAATACGAAATACAAGGATATTACTAAATGCCGGGAAAAACCACTGACCCAACAGTTGCCCACCAGGTAGAGCTTGCTATTAGTCAGCTCGATTCACTTTCGACCCTGCCTTCTGTTGCAGCACAATTTTTTTCCAAGCTCTTCAAGCACCAATTCTCACCATCAGCCTTAGCTGAAATTATTGAATCAGACCCGGCCCTTACCGCCAGAATTCTTTCAGTTATGCACCAGCAGGGTTTAAGTCTATACGACGAAAAACTCTCAATTCGCCAGGCACTTGACAAACTTCCTGCACAACTCGTTCGCGATTCGGTTTTATCTGTTGAAGTCTTTCAAGACCTTAACAGCAGTCGTGCCGTGCTTAAAAAAGGGCTTGCACTTCACGCTCTGGCAGTGGCCTGCTGCGCTAAAAATATCGCTGAAATCATATCACCCAAAATGGATTCGCAGTTAGCTTACTCGGCCGGCCTGCTGCACGATATTGGCAAATTTGCACTCGAGCAGGCAATGCCGAAAAGTTTTGCCCGCATCATCGAAGAAGCAAAATCACAAAACGCCCCGGCCTGCAGCATTGAGCAAAAACACCTCGGCACCAACCATACAATCCTCGGCAAACGATTAGCCGGCAAGTGGCATCTGCCAAATCAAATTACGATGGCCATCTGGCTTCATCACAGTAACACTAACATAATTTCTGCGAGTATGCCCGAAGCAAGAATTGCCCAAATCATCCAGTTAGCTGATTCTACAGCACGTCAATGCGGCATCGGCCAGTCCGGCAATCACGATTCACCCGATTCGGCAGAGCAAATCGCACTGTTACTGTCAATCAACCCGGGACAATTGGAACAAATCCGCAGAAACCTGCCTGACCAGGTCGCACAAAAATCTCAAATACTGGGCCTGGATTCACCAAATGCTGCGGCAGCTTATTGTGATATTGTTCACACTACAGCCGTCCAATTAGCCCGTCAGCACACGGAATTGTCACTGGAAAATCACCGGCTGCAAAGCGTTTGGCACCATTTTGATTTCATAACAGATTTTCTTGTGAGTATAAATTCGGCTACCGAAGCCATCGATGCAGCAGAGAATTTTGCTGTTCGTTGGCAAAAGTTTTTCCAAACAGGCCCTGTCTGCCTGTATTTAGCCCCTGCCGACAACTCACAATTTCTCGAAGCTGTTATCATAGAAAGTCCATCACAAACAAAAAAGGTTTACTTAAACGCCCCTGCTGAAATACACCCCGTACCACAGGGGCCGGCAAGAAGCTCTGCAATCTTAAACGCTCACGAGTATGCTGATTGGCTGTTTGAGCAGTTGGACGTAGAATTCGACCTGAACCAGACTAAATTAGCGCCCCTGATTTCAGCCGGCAAAGCAGTCGGCGCAATTGTTTTTGAACTTCGTCATCCGGCAGATACAGAGAAACTTGAAGAAAGATTCAGGGCAACTACTTCAATTGCCGCCTCTATTTTAGATATGGCTTTTACTTCCCGGAAACAACAGCGATTTGCTGAGCAGTTTGCCCAACTGCTCAGCCAACCGCAAGCCGACCAGCAACAACAGCCCGCACCAGCCCCCCCCGCCCGCTCACTGAACGCTTTGGCTGAAATGGCAGCTGGCGCAGCACACGAATTAAATAACCCACTCTCGGTCATATCCGGACGAGCACAACTACTCGGCCAAACCGAGACCGACCTGGAAAAAACGCAAATCCTAAAACAGATTCAGGAAAACACCAATGAAATAGCTGCTATTATCGATGACCTGATGACTTTTGCCGCACCGCCACAGCCCAGGCCAAGCCAAATAGATATTAAACAGATACTCGACGAAGCTACATATTTAGCCGCCCAAAAGACAAATGTAGAAAAGCTTGATGTCCAAATTGAAGTTGCCGAAACGAGCAAAAACGTTTTCGTAGATTCGGCTCAGATTGTATCCGCAATTGCAAATATTTTTTCCAATTCTCTTGAATCCTATAGTGGGGAACCGGGGCCAATAAAGGTTACCGCAGAGCAGGATGAATCCGGTGAGTCTGTGAAATTAGTAATAGCGGATTTCGGCTGCGGAATGGACCCTGAGACCCTGCAAAAAGCGACCCAGCCATTCTTTTCCGCTAAACCTGCAGGCCGCAAGCGAGGGATGGGACTCGCCCACGCACAACGAACCATACAATTAAACAAAGGCAGCCTTCGCATAACAAGCCAGCCAGACAGCGGAACCACAGTAACGATTTATTTGCCCTGCAAATAAATCCCGTCGTGCGTATATCGTATTGCGGGGGAAATTAACCGCAGAGGAAACTATGAAAGCCGGTACCCCCATTACCTGCCTTAAAAAATAGCGGGGGCAGGATTCGAACCTGCGACCTCCGGGTTATGGGCCCGACGAGCTACCAGACTGCTCTACCCCGCGATCATTGGGCTACTAAAAATTAAAATACCACAAAAAACATTTTTTATCAAGAACGATAAGGCAAAATTACAAATTTTCGCGAATCTTAGCGGCAATTGCTTCTATCCTGCCTTGCTCATACTCGTAAGCCGGCCACCGGTCAAATAGGCCATCGCCGGTATTGCGAGGGATTATATGAAAATGCAAATGATTAACAATCTGGCCGGCCGCCCTGCCATTATTGCACAACACATTATAGCCGTCAGAACTCATCGCAGATACCACTGCTTCGGCGATTTGTCCAAGGCGGGAACCAACCCTGCCTAAAACCTCACCGGGACAATCGTGCAGTCTTTCAAAGTGCTGCTTGGGAATCACCAAACTGTGACCATCGCTTACCGGCCCAATATCCAAAAAAGCAAGAACAACCTCATCCTCGTAAATTTTCGTAACCGGTATTTGCCCAGCTACCATTTTACAAAAGAGACAATCGCCCACACTCATCCTACGGTTATCCTTCTACGATTATCCTTCAAAAGATTAGTTTACCGCTACTGATTGGCTTTGTTTGCTCAACTGTTGGTTTCGGCAGTCTCTTCGGTCTTTTTGCGAGAGTCTTTTTTAGCAACGGCTTTAGCTTCTTTTTTTGAGTCCTCGCCCTTGCCTACAAGTTGCAGCAGAACCAATTGGCCGTTATCGCCCAACCTCCTTAAGGACAGACTAATAATTCTTGTATAGCCGCCCGGCCTGTCAAGGTATCGAGGACCAAGTTCGCTAAACAATTTTCCGATTATCGTGCCTTTCTTATCTACCTTGCCGTTTTCATCACTTACGATGTTACGATTACCAAGCAGGGCAATGGCCCGACGTCTGGCTGACAATGTTCCTTTCTTAGCCAGTGTAATTAACTTTTCGGCGAATGATTTTACCTCTTTGGCCTTTTCTATCGTCGTTGAAATCGTTTCGTGCTCGAAAAGCGAAGCAACCATATTTCGGCGCATAGCCAATCTATGCTCACTATCTCTACCTAACCGACGTCCTGCCACTCTATGACGCATATTCTAAATTTCCTCTAATGCGAAACTACTCGCAACTGTTATTAAAGAAGCTAATCACTTATATCTGTCATTCCTAAGGATAAACCTATATCGGCAAGCTTTCTTTTGATTTCCCGCAGAGAAGTTTTGCCAAAACTGCGAACCTTCAGTAACTCAGCTTCCGTCATTTTCGATAACTGGCCAACCGTTTCCACTTTCGCCGATTCAAGACAGTTGCTTGCTCTTACCGACAGTTCCAACTCTGCAATGGGAGTATTCAGTTTTTGGGCTAATTCCTCATCAATTGCTTTCTCTTCCGGCACATCTTCTGCTTCTGTAATCTGGTCAACAACGGTTTGTTCTCCAATCTCGAAATACTGTATGAACGGATTAATATGCTTGCGCAATATCTTAGCGGCCTCTACCAGTGCCATTGCAGGTGTAATTGTTCCTTTGGTCCAAATCTCAAGAATCAGCTTGTCATAATTGGTCTTCTGCCCTACCCGGGTATCTTCGGTTGTGTAGCGAACTCTTGTAACCGGCGAATATACGGCATCGAGCAGTATTCTTCCAACATCCTGGTCGAATCTATCAGCAACAGCGATTCGTTCGGAAGCCGGCAGATAGCCGCGACCGTTCTCAACCACCATTTCCATTTCAAAATTTACATCTTCGGTTAAAGTGGCTAACACCATATCTCTGCCTACCACTTCTATAGCTGCGTCTGCAACTATATCGGCTGCTGTTATAACTCCAGCTTTGTTTGCCAAAATCTTCATGGTCTTCGGCTCTTCACCCTGCAGCCGAATGACAAGATTCTTGACATTCAAAACTATCTCGGTAACATCCTCCATTACACCCTTTATCGAGGTAAATTCATGATCAACATCTGCTATTTTGATGGATGTTACGGCACTACCTTCCAAAGAGGAAAGCAATACACGTCTTAGACTGTTACCGATGGTAGTGCCGAAACCCCGCTCGAAAGGTTCTATAAAAAACCGGCTGTATTTATCACTCAATACCGTCGTGTCTTGTTCAACACGCGTCGGTAATTCCAAACCACGCCATGTAACTCGCATACGCGCCTCCTAATGTAAGTTTTGAGTCAGCTCAAAACTCAACACTAAAAACTTAAAACTATTCTATAGCTATCTCGAACAGAACTCTACAACCAACTGCTCCTCAACAGGGATCTGAACATCATCTCGACAAGGCAGTGCAACAATAGTAGCTTCAGGTTTTTCACGATCCAATTGCAACCAACTTTGTGTAGTAAAGTTTGGATTACTTTCCAACTGCTGCTTTACTCTTTTGAGACTCTTTTCGGAACCTTTGAGTGTTATTTTATCGCCGATTTTTGTAGTATAATCGCTGATATCAACCTTGTGGCCGTTTATATGCATGTGGCCGTGAGCGATCAGTTGTCTTGCGGCCTTACGCGACGGTGCAAAATTCAGCTTATACACCACATTATCAAAACGCCTTTCCAGCAACTGCAATAAGGTCTCGCCGGTATTACCCTTGGCCCGCTCGGCTTCGTGGAAAGTCTTGCTAAACTGGCGTTCCAGAAGTCCGTAGTACCTTTTTACTTTCTGCTTTTCGCGCAGTCGAACCCCGTACTCACTTACTCTGCCTCTGCGCCAACTATGCATACCAGGAGCTAAATTACGCTGCTTTTTTTCAATTGGACACTTAGCCGTCTCACATCTGATGCCCTTGAGCATCAACTTCACTGCTTCACGACGACAATGTTTACAAGATGAACCAAGATAACGCCCCATCTTTTTTATTTATCTCCAAAAAAAGTTTTCTTTTTATACCCGTCTTCGCTTTGGCGGTCTACAGCCATTATGCGGAAGAGGCGTAACATCCTCTATCGATGCTATACGCAATCCGGCCTGCTGCAGCGCAGAAATAGCAGATTCACGCCCTGAGCCGGGCCCGTTAACCCTAATTTCGACCTCACGCACGCCATTACGCATAGCGGCACTGGCACAACGTTGCGCCGCCTGCTGAGCGGCAAAAGGCGTACTCTTACGAGAGCCTTTGAAGCCGACACAACCTGATGAACCTGAACAAATTGTGTCGCCGTCTAAATCCGTAATCGTAATCAACGTATTGTTAAAAGTCGCTTTTATGTGCACAATAGCCTTGACGACATTTCTTCTAACTTTTCGTTTCGCACTTTTTGCCATTATCTCGTATCCCGTATCTCGTATCTCGCTTCACGCTTTTAGCGTGCTTCCTTTACGCTCTTCTTGCCCGCCACCGTTTTTCTGGGGCCTTTGCGAGTTCGTGCATTGCTTTGAGTGCACTGACCCCGAACAGGCAGTCCCCTTCTGTGCCGAAGACCTTTGTAACAGTTTATACTGCGCAGCCGAGCGATATTTTGAGCCACCTGTCTGCGAAGCTGGCCTCCCACAATGTAATTGCGGTCGATAATCTGAGTTATCCGGCTAAGCTCGTCTTCGGTGAGTTTGTTTGCCTTCGTGTCTCCTTTAATCCTGGCCTCTTTCAAAATCTGCTCCGAGGTATATTGCCCTATACCATTAATATAGGTCAATGAAATCCATATGGATTTGTCATTGGGAATATCGACACCAACTATACGCGGCATATTAGCTCCTTTTTCAGTTCGTAGTTCGTGGTTTCCTGTCCATGAACTATGAACTCATAACTATCAACTCAATTATCCCTGTCGCTGTTTGTGTCGTGGGTTTGTACAAATCACCCGCACAACACCTTTGCGACGAATAACCTTGCAATTTTCACATATACGTTTTACAGAACTTTTAACTTTCATTCTTTCTCAACTATTTCTCATTCGCGATTCGCTCGCATACACGCGCAACTCAATCAATTGCGCAGAACTATTCGGCCTCTATTCAAGTCATACGGTGACATTTCAACCGTAACGGTATCACCCGGCAAAATTCGAATAAAATGCATTCTCATTTTGCCCGAAACATGGGCCATAATTTTGTGGCCGTTTTCCAATTCCACCTTAAACACCGCATTCGGCAAAGCATCTGTCACCTTGGCCTGTAATCTTATTGTGTCCTTCTTTACCATAGGCGTTTATTTTACAGTCAACACCTCACAACCATTTTTTATTAATGCAATTGTATGCTCAAAATGAGCTGAGCATTTCTCGTCTTTTGTTACCACTGTCCATCCGTCTTTCAGTGTTCGCACGGCACTGCTGCCGGCATTAATCATCGGCTCCACTGCTATAACCATACCTTCAGTCAAAACAATATCATCAGCTAATAACTCATCGCTGACAAAGTTAGGTATTTTCGGCTCTTCGTGCATTTTTCTGCCAATGCCATGCCCAACAAACTCCTTCACTATCGAAAAGCCGGCCGATTCAGCATAGTTTTGCATTTCCGCAGCTATCCGGCTCCACTTAACAGACGGCACAGCCTTTGCTATCGCTATATCGAGAACATGCTTTGTTACGTCTATCAGCCTCTGTTTATCCTCGGAAACCTCACCTATGCCAATCGTAACAGCGGCATCTCCACAATAGCCGTCAAGGCTAACGCCGAAATCAACGCTCAGGATATCACCGCTCTTAAGTTTTACGGTCTCGGAAGGAATTCCATGAACGACCTGCTCATTTATCGAGGCACAAATCGCACCTGGAAACGGAATCCGAGACGAGGGGCTGCGGACACCCTTAAACAAAGCCTTTGCCCCGGCATCAGCGGTCATTTGCAAAGCTACACTGTCCAGGTGAGCCGTGGTTACTCCCGGCTCTGCAATCTCTTGTAATTTTGAAAGAACATTTTCTACGACAGCGCCCGCTTTACGAATTAACTCGATTTCTCTTCGGCTGCGAAGCGTTATAGCCATAGGGCATCCAACTTCTCGAATACTAAAGCACTTACCTCGTCGGCATCCTTATTAGCATCAATGTCGTAAACCGTGCTACCGTTTTTATTCTTATAGTAATCCACCACCGGTTCTGTCTGCCGGCGGTAGGTTTTAAGCCGATTCATCACCACTTCAATACTGTCATCCGGTCTCTGAATAAGCTCAGTGCCGTCGTTATCGCATATTCCTTCAACCTTTGGCTTTAGGTTTTCAATGTGGTAAACCGCACCACATTGAGGGCAGCTTCTCCTGCCAGTCATCCTCTGGGCCACCATCTGCTCATCTATCTGAAGGTTCAAAACAACATCTATTTTTTTCTCGTCCGAAGCCTTCAACAATCTATCAAGCTCGGCGGCCTGATGAACGGTTCTGGGAAAGCCGTCCAGTACAAAACCGGCCTCTGAAGCTTTGTTTATCGCACCAGCCATCATCCCAACTATCACCTCATCCGGCACAAGTGCACCTGAATCCATATAACTTTGGGCTTTTTTTCCCAGTTCAGTGCCTGCAACCCTTTCCTGGCGTAAGATATCTCCGCTGGATAGATGCAGCAAGCCATATTTGGCAACAATACGCTTACACTGGGTTCCTTTGCCCGCACCAGGAGCGCCCAACAAAACTATTCTCATCCATACGCCCCTTTTATCCTGCCGGTCTCGCTGAAACCATCATAACTGCGCATCAACAGATTAGCCTCGATTTTCTGAACCAGATCGAGGGAAACACTGACAACTATCAATAAGCCGGTACCGCCCAAAAATGTAGCTATTCGCCAATCAACTCCCAACAATATTGAAATCACCGACGGCACAACGGCAATTATAGCTAAGAATGACGCTCCAAAATAAGTGATTCTGGTCATTACCGTTTCCAAATATTCAGCGGTTCGCCGTCCGGGCCGAAGTCCCGGGATAAAGCTGCCCGAATCCCGCAGGTTTTTGGCCATTTCCTTCGGCTGGAACTGTACAGTCGTCCAAAAATAAGCGAACAGGAATATCAATAACATGTACAAAACATTGTACGTATAGGCGCCGGGGCCCAAAGCGTTTTGCAAACTATAAAGAAATCCCGATTCACTGAATCTCGGAATGTTTGCCAACCAGCCAACTATCACCGGCAGAAACATCATAAAACTCGATGCGAAGATTATCGGCATCACTCCACCGTGATTGACACGAAGCGGCAGATAGTGTCTCTGGCCACCATACATTCGACGTCCCCGCATCTGTTTTGCCTGTTGAATCGGTATTCGGCGCTGGCCCTGGGTTATTAGTATGGCGCCTGCAACAACAAATACAAACGCTGCTATCAGAAACAATATCTTTGCCGGACCTATGGTGCCGACAGGTGCACCAACTCTAAAGTTAACATTCTGCCAAAGCATATTGACTGCCCAGGGCATTCTGGATACGATACCGGCCATAATTATCAAACTAATGCCGTTGCCTATGCCATATTCATCTATCTGCTCGCCGAGCCACATCAAGAAGACGGTGCCGGCCGTCATAGCGACAATACCCATCATTACAGCTTGAGTATGCATGCCGGCATAGACATAAGCTCCCAACATTTTCATATACATCATCGCCTGGATGACACATATCAATACTGTCAAGTAACGTGTGTACTCCTGTATCTTTTTATGGCCTGTTTGGCCTTCCTGTCGCAATTTTTTCAAAGCGGGAATAACCTCGCCCAACAGCATAAGAATAATCGATGCGGTAATATAAGGCATAATTCCCAGACCAAACAAACTGCTGCGGCTCAAGGTTCCACCGGTAAACATTTGCATGTATTCAGCAGCTCTGCCTAAGGGGCTATCCGTGTCTCTTGTGGCGACAGCGGCGGCTATCTTTTCCTGGTCAAAACCGGGGTTGGGGATATGGAAACCAACCCTGTATATCATCAGCAGCGCCACAGTAAAAAGAATCTTGTTACGCAAATCCGGAATTCTGAATATATTTAATACTGTTCCAAGCATTTTTTCAAATCAAAAATTAAAAGCCATAACTCAAAATTTAAAACCATACGAAACTAAAAACTGTTAAATTTAAGGTTCCACAGCTTTTCACTTTACGTTTTACATTTTTTCGCCGTACCACCAGAAGCCACAATCTTCTGCTCTGCGGTTTTGCTGAATTTATGAGCTGTTATTTGCAGTCTTTTAGTCAGTTCACCATCACCAAGAATCTTAACCTTACTTTTCAGACTGTCAATCAGTCCGGCATTAGATAATTGTTCTACTCCGATAGCGGCGCCATCATCAAATTTTTCCAATTGTGATACATTGATAATCTCATAGCGTGTAGCGAAATTATAATTACTAAAGCCACGTTTGGGCAATCTTCTAAACAGAGGCATCTGTCCGCCCTCAAAAAGCGAATTGGAAGTCGAACCAGCCCTGCTGCCGCCACCTTTATGGCCTCGACCGCATGTTTTGCCTCGGCCGGAGCCGGAGCCTCTGCCAACACGACGTCGGCGTGCATGCTTACCTGCAATAGAAGTTACTTGCAAATTGGACATCTAAATCATCACCACCTTTTTACAGTTTCAAGTTTTACGCCACGAAGAGATTCAACCATTTCTTTGCTGCGCAATCTCAGAAGCCCGTCTAATGTAGCTTTGACAACATTTTTAGCGGAGGTACTTCCGTAAACTTTTGTAAGTACATCCTGCACACCGGCAAATTCCAGTACTGCTCGAGCGCTGGAGCCGGCGATAACGCCGGTGCCGGGACTGGCCGGTACGAGCGTTATTTTTGTAGCTCTATATCTGCCATTGATCTGATGCGGAATTGTTCGGCCGACCAAAGCTATTTTGTGCAAAGATTTTTTGGCATCTTTCACACCTTTCTCCACCGCCAGAGGGACTTCGTTGGCCTTACCATAACCAACACCCACCGTACCCGCACGGTCGCCAAGCACAACTAACGCCGCAAAACTGAACCGCCGGCCTCCTTTGACCACTTTGGAACAGCGAAACACTTTTACAACCGTATCTTCCAACGGCTTTTCTTCCTGACCAGATAATTTAACCGGTTCTGCTGTCAATTTTTCTCCAATTCCAAAAACCTTTTTTTGCCACAAAGGCAACTAAAGCTTAAATATATTTGTTTTTTTGACCTTTAATTTAGCTATCGCCGTTTCATCGCTAAATTCAATTAAAACACCAGCCCGGCTTTTCTTGCCGCTTCGGCAAGAGCTTTGGCTCTGCCGTGAAACTTATAGCGGTTTCTATCAAAGCAAACACACTTAATACCAACACCAATCGCCTGTTTTGCGACTGCTTCACCCACTATTTGCGCAGCCTTTTTATCACCGCCATTGGGTAATCGGTCGCGCATGCCTTTTGTTCTTGTGCTTGCCGAGACTAACGTTGCTCCCACAACATCATCTATAACCTGAGCGTAAATATGCCTGTTCGAGCGAAATATTGACAGTCGTGGCCTGTCCGGTGTCCCAAAAACTTTCTTTCGCACGTGATATTTACGTCTCAGCGCTGCTTTTCTTGTCCTGTTAATTCTCAATTCTCAATTCTCAATTCTTAGTGTTTAGTTCTTTTATGCTGCTCCTGTGGCAAATGCTTTGCCGGCTTTGCGTCTTATGTGTTCGTCAGCATAACGAATACCCTTTCCCTTATAGGGTTCAGGCGGCCTTATTTTCCGTATATCGGCAGCAAACTGTCCCAGCAGAGACTTGTCTGTTGCCAAAAGCGTAAACCTGGCGGGGACTTCATTGCCTCTGGTTGCGCCCGTCCCAATATTTACCTTTATACCCTCCGGCACTACCATCTCTACCGGATGGCAAAAGCCGATTTGCAAAATCACTTTTCCGCCCTGCTCCTTGATACTATAGCCGGTGCCGTATATTTCCATTTTCTTTTCAAAACCTTTACTGACGCCGGTTACCATATTGGCAATCAAGGCACGCATTGTGCCGTGTAACTGCCTATCCTGGCGTATTTTTGGATGCTCATTTTCAACCAATACTTTCCCTGTGGAACTGTCAACTTTTATCTTTATCCGCTGGTGACAGTCCAACTGCAAACTACCGAGCGGACCTGTCACTTTAACACACAGACCCTTCTGCTCGACCTTTACCCCTTCAGGGATAATAATTGGTTTTTTTCCGATACGACTCATTAACTCACCGTACAAAGTATTTCGCCGCCGACATTGGCCTGGCGACAGTTTTTATCACTCATCACACCCTTGCTTGTCGAAACGATTGCTATACCGTAACCGGCTAAAACATGCGGCAACTGGTCAACAGGCAAATAGATTCTTCTGCCTGGTTTACTCGTTCTTGTTACTTCGCTAATAACAGGTTTACCATCCTGGTCGTATTTTAGAGTAACTCTTAGTATTCCCTGGTTGCCGTCATCGATTCGGTCAAAATCTTCGATGTAACCTTCCTTTTTTAAAACAGTCGCTATGCCCTCACAGATCTTCGATGCTTTAATATTGACCTGCTCTCTATTTATTCGCACAGCGTTGCGAATTCTCGTCAGCATATCAGCGATTGGGTCGCTCAAACTCATATTCGTACCTCATATTTCGTACATCATATATCGCATTTCTTTTAACGATATACGCACGGCAAGTCTACCAACTGGCTTTTTTCACTCCTGGAATTTTTCCTTCGTTGGCTAACGTTCTAAAGCAAATCCGGCAAACTTTGAACTTGCGATAAACAGCCCTGGCTCTTCCACAAAGCTGGCAACGCCTATATTGCCTAACGCGAAACTTTTGTTTCTTTTCTGCCTTGTTTTCCAGCGCTGTAGTTGACATCCACACACTCCAAATCAATTAACTATCGATTATTTTCTATCCACTCTCCGTAGTAAGACTACTACGAAGGATAAATTGATTATTCTTAGCAGTTTTTCCAATTATTCATTATCCGGTTTTGGCTTCTTAAACGGCATACCAAAGAGAGTTAACATCTCCCTTGCTTCCTCATCAGTATTTGCGGTTGTCACAAAGGTTATGTTCATACCTTGCTGAAACTCAATCTTCGCGGGGTTGATTTCCGGAAAAACACTCTGCTCAATTAGTCCCATCGAGTAATTGCCTCTACCGTCAAAACTGTTTGGGTCAAGACCTCGAAAATCTCTTACCCTCGGAATTGCAAGACTAATAAGCCTATCCATAAATTCATACATTCGCACGCCGCGGACAGTAACTTTCAGACCGGTTTCATCGCCCTGACGAACTTTGAAATTCGAAACGCTTTTTTTGGCTTTACAGACAACCGGCGCCTGTCCTGTAATCATCATCAGGTCCTTTTTAGCCAGTTCCAGAAATTTTTTATCCTGCGCTGCTTTGCCCACACCCATAGAGACAATGACCTTCTCCATCCGCGGCACAGCCATAGGATTCTTATACTCAAACTCCTTGGTCAATTCCGGAACTATCTTAGACTTATATACATCTTTCAAACGTGTCATATCTCATATATCGTATCTCGAACGAGACACACCTCACACTTCACTTTTCACTTTTCTGACAACACCAATTTCGGTATTGTCAACGGCAACTCGCCTTTTGCTCCCATCCTCATTTAGCTGATAACGAACCCTACTGCCTCTCGAGCTTTTCGGATTTACCGGCAGCACATTACTTATATGTATCGGCTGTTCAACACTGATGCGGCCTCCCTGAGGATTTCTGCGTGAAGGCCGAACGTGTTTTTTTGCTATATTGTGTCCCTGAACCATTACCTTATTCTTTTCAGGATAGACATGCAGCACTCTGCCGGTAGCACCTTTATGGTCACCAGCTATAATCTCAACCATATCACCTTTTTTTATATGTAGAGCCATCTTTCAATCTCGTATTGCGTATATCGTATTGCGTGATGCGTATTTCTCCTCACGCAATACGCATCACGCACGACGCACAACGTTTACACTACTTCACTTGCCAACGAAATAATTTTCATATAATTTTTTTCACGAAGTTCGCGGGCAACCGCACCGAAAATTCTTGTTCCTATGGGATTACCATCGCCATCAATCATCACAGCAGCATTACTATCGAACCTCACATAACTACCATCAGGACGTTTCACAGGACTTTTAGTGCGGATAATAACGCACTTGTGCACCTTCTTGTCGTCCAGTTGGCAGGTCGGCAATGATTTCTTTATAGCAACACAAACAATGTCTCCTACCGACGCTACAGGACGGGTCTTCTTACCGCGGGCTCCGCCTCTTCCAAGAACCTTAATACATAACGCCGACTTGACACCTGAGTTGTCAGCTATATCCAACATTGTTTCCTGCTGAATCATTTTCGTATCTCGTATCTGGTTTCATTCTTTTTGCGAATGAACCCTGGTTTCATGCTCGGCGTGTGGCGATTCACGCTTCCTGCTGAACAGCCTTTTCTACAACTCTTACAAGACGCCAACTTTTGGTTTTGCTATAAGGCCTGCACTGGGCAACTTCAACAACATCACCGACACCACAACTGTTATGCTCATCATGGACACCAAGCTTCGTTCTGCGTTTTACGTATTTACCGTATTTCGGGTGCTTGACCTTGAAGTCAATAGCAACTTTAATGCTTTTATCACCGCTTCGGCTTATCACCACACCAGTCATAGTTTTGAGTTTGCAGTTTGCAGTTTCGAGTTCTTGGTTCTGCATCTTCGATTTCCAATCGTCAATCTCGCAAAAACTAAAAGCCAAAAGTCATGCTTTAAAATTTAAAACCTGATTCAACTTTAAGTTTTACGCTATAGTTTTATGTTTTTCGCTTTCCCGCATTACCGTTTTAATCCTGGCGATATCGCGTCTGACATTAGTTACGGCCTTGGAATTCTCCAGTTTTTCCGTAACCGCCTGCGAGTGCAAATCGAACAAATGCCTCTGGATTTCTTCCAGTTTACTCTCAAGCTCATCAGGACTCATCTCACGGTAATGCTGCGCTTTCATTATCAAGCTTTCCTCTTCTTTGCCACAAAGTCACTAAGATTTTATCATATTTATTTTTTTAACTCTTATCTTTTTTTATGACTTCGTGTCCCTGTGGCCGAAATTCCTTACTACAATGAATGTCTTCGCTTAACAAACCTGCACCTAATCGGCATTTTATGAGCGACCCTGACCAACGCCTGCTTTGCCACATCCTCACTTACACCGCCAATCTCGAAGCAAACCTGTCCGGGTCGAACTCTGGCAACCCAAAATTCTGGCTCACCCTTGCCTTTTCCCATTCGCGTTTCCAACGGCTTGGCACTTACCGGCTTGTGTGGAAACAGCCTAAGATAGACTTTGCCTTCACGATGCAAAAAATGAGTCGCTGCAACTCGACCCGCCTCAATGTGCCTGGCGG
This sequence comes from uncultured bacterium, assembly GCA_913009355.1. Taxonomy (GTDB): domain Bacteria; phylum Planctomycetota; class Phycisphaerae; order Sedimentisphaerales; family Anaerobacaceae; genus CAJVYK01. The sequence continues at coordinate 28,798 of CAJVYN010000001.1, forward strand.
TAATCCAGCTACCTTCCAAGGCCTGCAGCCCATACTCGCCAAACGCTACGAAATTGCTTCGGCAGGCATTGCCCTTCATTCTGCCGCGCTGGCTCTTGCGGTGCTTAACTCTTTTTGGCATCATTGCCATTTGTTCAGACCTTTACAAATTGATTATTGCTTACTAATTATCCGGTTTCTCAACATTCTCTGCTGTTTCTGTGGTCAATGTTTTCTCGGTCTTGACGGCATTTTTACGGCCTTGTACCGGTGCAGCTTTAGGCCTGTTACCACCCCGCGGATTTACGCCGCGCCTTGGCGGACGATGCCGGCGAACCTGCCTCGGCTCAATTTCTTCGCCGAATTTGCCTTTATAAATCCAAACTTTAACGCCAATCGCTCCGTATGTTGTCCTAGCTGTTGCACATGCGTAATCTACATTAGCATCCAGGGTATGCAGCGGGATACTGCCAAGCTTCTGCGTTTCCTTACGTGCCATTTCTGAGCCTGCCAACCGTCCGCTGCAGATAATCTTAACTCCTTTAGCACCGGCGTTCATTGCCGATTCGCAATGCTGCTTCATTGCACGCCTGAATGAAGCACGTTTACATAGCTGCTCGGCAATTGCTTCGGCTACCAAAGCAGCATTCAGGTCAGGCTCTTTTATCTCGATAACATTGACGCTCACCTTTCGCCCTGTCATATCCTCAAGCTCTTCCCGCAACCTATCGACTTCACCACCTCTGGGGCCAATAACTATGCCGGGCCGAGCACTATGCAGTGTTACTTTTACCTCGTTGCGTGTTCGGATCACTTCAACCTTTGCCACCGCCCCTTTGGGCATTTGACGGTTGTGTTTCTTGTCAACATACCTGCGAATTTTCTGATCCTCGACAAGAAAATCACCGTAGTCGGCCTTGGGAGCAAACCAAGTGCTTTGCCATCCAAGCGTTATTCCTGTTCTAAAACCTATTGGTGATACTTTCTGACCCATAATTTCGTCGCTCATCGCTCGTCGCTCGTGTCTCGGATTGCGAGGCACAGCTCACGAGTCACACTTCTGTTACTGTTATATGTATATGGCAGGCCTTTTTGCGAATAGGGTGGGCTCTGCCTCTGTCTTTTGGTATCCATCTTTTGGTACCAATACGTATTCCCGCATCGTCAACACGTGCTTCACTGACATAAAGATTATCCACATCAGCCTGCTGCTCATCGGCATCTGCGACGGCACTTTTTAGAACCTTATCAATCATTGTTGCAGCACGTTTTCTTGTGAACTTCAATATATCCATTGCGTCCTGGACACTTCGGCCGGCTATTAATCTCGCAACCAATCTGGCCTTGCTGGCTGAACCTGGAGCATAGCGATAAGACGAATGCCAGTCGAGCAAGTCATTTACATCAGCAGATAAGGCAGTCGCCAGACGCCGAACATCTTCTCTGTGCGGTATGGGCGTAAACAGGCCTTTCTGCCAGTTTTTAACGGCGGCAACTGCTTCTTTTCTATTCAGATTCCCTCTGACAAGTTGGCCGGCCAACTGCTCTATACTCATCTGTCGCTGTTCGCAAAGCCGTTTTAATTTATTAGCGCTTAACATATCTTGTAAATGGATTTATGCGTTACTCATACACGTATTTACTATCTTATTTTCTTGCTTGAATGACCCTTAAAAGTCCGTGTCGGCGAAAACTCGCCCAGCTTATGTCCAACCATATCCTCGGTAACAAAAACCTTATGAAACATTTTGCCGTTATGAACCATAAAGGTAAAACCCACAAACTCGGGAATTATCGTACACCTTCTTGCCCAGGTTTTTATCGGCTCACGGGTGCCGGCTTCAACCTGCCTGTTGACCTTGATAAACAACTTCTCGTCAACATAAGGCCCTTTTTTAAGAGATCTTCCCATAATTCTTATCTCGTATTTAGCTTTACACTTTTACAGAACCAGCTGTCCCTGTCTTTTATTTTTTCGTCTTCGAATAATTCTTTTATTGCTTGTATTTCGCGGATTTCTTGTTTTACCGCCTTTTGCCAGCACACCCGTAGGCGAACAGGGATGCCGTCCGCCGTTTGCCCTGCCTTCCCCGCCACCCATTGGATGAGCAACAGGATTCATTGCCTTGCCTCTTACGTGGGGTCTGCGTCCCATATGTCGCTTTCGCCCAGCCTTACCGATCCGTACATTTTGATGGTCAGGATTACTCAGTCGGCCAATTGTCGCCCTGCATTCCTTGCGAACCATCCGCATTTCACCACTTGGCAAAACAATAGTAACCCAATTACCTTCTTTGGCCACAATTTTTGCAGCATTGCCGGCGCCTCTGACCATTTTACCGCCCTGCCCTGCTGTCATTTCGATATTATGAATCTCCATACTGGCGGGGATAGCTGCCAACGGCATAGCGTTACCAACCTTAGGTTCACAAGAGGCACCGCTTTCCACCTTATCTCCGGCCTTTATACCCAACGGCGTTAGTATATATCTCTTCTCGCCGTCGCTATAGTGCAGCAGGGATATAAAACAATTCCTGTTAGGGTCGTATTCAACCGTTGCCACCTTTGCGGAGACACCATCTTTATTACGCTTAAAATCAATGAGACGGTAAATTTTCCTTGCCCCGCCGCCTCTAAACCGCGTAGTAGTAACGCCGTGATGATTTCTTCCGCCGGTCTTTTTTATCCGCCTGCAAAGCGACTTCTCAGGCTTGGCCGCAGTCAACTCGGCATAATCATTTACCGAACTGTTTCTGCGTCCCGGACTCGTTGGTTTATAAACTCGAATACCCATAATTCGTATCTCGTATTTCGTATCTCGCTTCAGGTTCTTAGAACAAATCTATATGATAATCCGGCTCCAAAAATACAACCGCTTTTTTCCAGCTTGGTGTCTGCCCGAAGCTCCTGCCTTTGCGGCGATACTTACCTTTCCGGTTAGCAGTTCTGACTTTGCGCACCTTGACGCTGTATATTTTCTCTACAGCGTTTTTTATTTCCGGTTTATTGGCCCTTTTGTTTACCTCAAAGCAGTAAGCACCTTTTGTATTCGCAAAGTGCATCCCCTGCTCTGTAACCAAAGGCCGAATTATTATATTATAGTTGTCCACAAGTTATAGCCGTCCACAAGTTATAGCTGCCCACAAGTTTTTAATCGGACCTGTTAATTTTCACTTCGTTCGTCTTTATTCAAAAGAGACAGGAATGCCTCTTTAGTAAACAACATTTTACTGTGATTACAGATATCGCCGGCGTTCAAATCAGCCACAGGCATAAGAGCCACTCTTGAAACGTTCCTGGCTGATTTATAAAGGTTTGCGTCTATGGAGCTAATCGCTACGAGACAACTGCCTTTATTTAAAATTTTTAAGTTACTCAAAACACTTACGAAATCTCTGGTGCGCGGCTTTTCAAAGCTCAGTTCGTCAACCACTACAATATTATTACTCAAAAGCTTTGCTAATACTGCCGAGTCTCTGGCTAATTTTCTTTGCTTTTTAGGCATACGTTTACTGAAATCTCTGACAACCTTTGCGAAGGTAACACCACCGCCAACACGTTTGCCGGTTCTGCTGTTGCCAACTCTGGCATTGCCCGTACCCTTCTGCCTGAACAGCTTTCTGGTCGAGCCGACTACCATGCCCCTGCTTTTGGTTGTAGCTGTTCCCACGCGCTTATTGGCGTGATACATAACAATTGCCTGCTTAAGCAACGGGTACCTGACCGAGCCGCCAAAAGCCAGCTCATCGACCTTCAAGCTGTCGATCTCTTTACCATCTCTGTTGTAAACAGTCAAATCAATCATCTTTTTCATATCTCGTTGTTCGTGTCCCGTCTCCAGTAACTCGGGGCACGGGTCACACTTTTTGGGAGCTACGCACTATGACATAGCCGCCGGCGGAGCCTGGTACAGAACCTTTGACCACTAATAAGTTTTTCTCTTCGTCTATCGCCACCAGACTATGGCTTTTTGTTGTAACTCTGCAGCTACCCATATGCCCTGCCATTTTCTTACCTTTTTTAAGATTTCCACCATGTCCGGCATCGCTGGCAAAACTTGATATCGAGCCGGGCGCTCTATGCTTTCGTTCCGTGCCGTGTGAAGCCGGGAAACCGCCAAAGCCGTGCCGCTTCATCACGCCGGCGAAGCCTTTGCCCTTGCTGGTACCAATAACATCGACAGATTTGCTTTCCGCAAAAACCGAGACCGTGATAAGGTCTCCAATTTTGCACTCCGGTTTAGCATTGTCCGGCAATCGCATCTCTTTGACGAATTTCTTTGGCGTTGTATTGGCTTTTTTAGCATGTCCGGTTTCCGGATTATTCCTGCGTGACGGCTTCACATCGTCGAAACCGAACTGAACGGCATTGTAGCCGTCAGTCTCGCCCGTTTTAACCTGCATAACAGCACACGGGCCGGCCTGTATGACCGTAACGGGCAACAACTTACCCGATTCGTCATAGACCTGAGTCATTCCAACTTTCTTTCCCAATAACATTGCCATTATTTCATTCCTCGTCGCTCGTGCCCCGCTCACTCGAGTCACGGGGGCACCAAGTCACGCCTTTATCTTTACAAAAACGCCTGCCGGCACCACCAAACGGTTCAACACTTCAACTGTTCTTGCGTTGGCCTCGTGAATGTCTATCAGACGCTTGTGAGTTCTTAACTCAAACTGCTCACGCGATTTCTTATCGATGTGGGGACTTCGCAAAACGGTGTACCTTTCGATACGAGTAGGCAATGGCACCGGCCCACTGACCTTGGCATTGGTCCTTCGAGCGTGCTCTACTATCTCCTTAGCAGATGCATCAAGAGCCCTATGGTCGTAGGCCTCCATTCTGATTCTTATTCTTTCAGTTTCAGCAGCCATAACTTTCCTCGACGTTTTCGCCAACGCAAAAGTTTTATTTCAAATTCACGCTTCAAAATTTATAAGACTCTGAAGTATATCAGCTTATAAATCAGACGCAAGATAAAAAAATTTACTCTTAGCACAGCGTATAGTTCTTTATTATCCGCTAAATCTATCTTGCTTGATTTTGGCAGGAAAGGCCTTTTAATTGATTATTGATTATTGATTATTTTTTTATGTTTTCTTCTATCGTCAATTATCGATAATCAATAATCACTCGCCTTCCTTAAAGAGTTCGGGTTCGGACCATTTTGCGGCCCTTCTAAAGCCATTCGTCGGCTTCGGTATACCCCTAAGTATTTAATAAACCATCCTTGACTACCAAATCACAGATATGCCACAGCCCAACTGGTTTTACGCAAAGTCATCCCTGACAATGCTCGCTACGGCTGAAAAACTCCGAATATATCACGCAAATCAATCACTGTCAACAAAATGTTACAAAAATTTCGGAATAAATATAAAAAACAGCGATATTAAAGCAGAATTTTCCTGGCAATCTGTTCCGGCATCTTTTCATAGCTCAAAGGTTCCATAGTGAAGTTTCCCTGGCCGGCAGTAGCACTTCTAATTTCGCTGGAATACCCAAACATTTCCACCAGGGGCACCTTAGCATCAATTATCCGCATAGTTCCATGGACCCTGCTATCTGTGATCAAGCCCCTTTTCCCAAGCAAATTACCCTGAACAACCCCAAAATAGGATTCCGGAACCACTACTTGCAGCCGCATTATCGGCTCCAGTAGAACCGACCCTGCCTTTTGGAGCAGCTTTTCTACCGCTATTGCGGCGGCCTGTTCAAAAGCAATATCCGAAGAATCAACCGGATGAAATGAGCCGTCAATCAGCGTAACTTTAACTCCTACAACAGGGAAGCCGGCCAACACACCACTACCCAGAGCATCCCTGACCCCCCTTTCCACAGAACCGATATACTCTCTCGGCACTGTACCGCCGACAGTTTTGTTTTCAAATTCAACTTCGCTACTCCAATGACCATCCTCTATCAACAGCGGTTCAGCCGTCAAAACGACATGTCCAAATTGGCCATGACCTCCCGTTTGACGCACAAATTTACCCTCTGCCTGGGATAATTTGGTAATAGCTTCTTTATAGGCCACCCTTGGCCTGCCAACCCTGACATTAACTCCTTTTTCTCTGACCAGCTTGTGCTGAAGCACTTCCAAATGCAGTTCACCCATTCCACTGATGATTGTCTGGCCCGTTTCGCTATCTACTTTAGTTATAAAAGTTGGGTCTTCACGTCTCAAAACAGCCAGTGCATCTGACAATTTCGCCTTGTCTGCTGAGGTTGCCGGCTCTATCGACATACTAACAACTGTCTGAGGAAATGTAATGCTCGGCAGACAGATGGGGTTTTTAATATCACAAATCGTATCGCCTGTAAGAGTCTTTTTCAAGCCTACAACAGCGACAATATCGCCGGCACTGGCTGAGTCCAGAATTTTTCGCTCGCCGGCGTGCATCTCAAATATCCTGGTAATATTTTCCCGCCTGTTACGACTTGCATCTAAAACTCTACTACCGGATTTCAGTGTGCCTTGATAAATCCTTAGAAAGTTCAAATCGCCGTGAACATCGCTGGTAATCTTAAATACAAGTGCAACCAGGCTTGCCTCTCGGTCGCACTTAACGAATATCTTTTTATCTTTATCAGCCGGTTTGTGCCCAGCTATAGCAGGTTTGTCCAACGGAGAAGGCAAGTATGCCACAACGCCGTCAAGCAGTCTTTGCACACCAATGAATTTTAGAGCTGAGCCGACAAATACCGGATTAAGCTTGTTGCTTAGAGTTGCCTTTCTTATCACTTTATTAATCATTTCAATATCTATCGGCTTGTCGTGGACATAGAGGTCCATCATCTCTTCGTCGTGTTCGGCTGCAAGCTCAATCATCTGATGTCTATATTTTTCTGCTGTTTGCTGCAGTTCATCCGGTATATCGGTTTCTTCAAAAGTCGCTCCCAGTTTTTCGGTCTTGTAGAAAATCGCCTTCATCTTTATAAGGTCTATTATCCCCCTGAAAGAGGATTCCGCCCCGACGGGAATCTGCAGCACAATCGGATTGGCAACAAGTTTATCGCGAATACTTTCAATAGTCATCTCGAAATCTGCGCCGACCTTGTCCATCTTGTTCACAAAGCACAGACAGGGCAATTCGTATTTCTGTCCCTGTCTCCAGACGGTCTCGCTCTGGGCCTGCACACCTTCACTGCCGTCAAATACCGCCACCGCACCATCGAGAACGCGCAGAGACCGTTCAACCTCCGCGGTAAAATCGATATGTCCCGGCGTATCGATAAGGTTGATTTCAAAGTCCTTCCAGGGACATTTCGTTGCGGCAGAGGTAATAGTAATACCCCTTTTTTGCTCCTCTTCCATAAAGTCCATAACCGCGGTGCCGTTGTGGACTTCACCCATCTTATAGGTCCTGCCTGTATAGAAAAGAATGCGCTCGGTTACTGTTGTTTTGCCGGCGTCGATATGAGCCATAACCCCGATATTGCGTAATTTTTTCAAAGTACTCATTTTTTTTAGCGTTTAGTATTTAGCGAATAGTAAAAAAATAGCGGATAGCAAAAAACTTTTGCGCTATCCGCTATATTGTATTCTGCTGTAAAATTACCAGGCAAAGTGGGCAAATGCCTTATTCGCATCAGCCATTCTATGGATATTTTCCCGGGTGGTCATTGCACCGCCGCGTTCATTATAAGCATCCATCAACTCAGCAGCCAACCGTTCACACATAGGCGTGCCTTTCTTACCCCTGGCCGACTGCAATATCCACCTGAAAGCAAGGGATTGCTGCCGCTTGGAACTTACCTGCATCGGCACCTGATAACTGGACCCGCCAACACGTTTGCTGCGAACTTCTATCATTGGTTTTACATTATTTATTGCCTTCTCAAACACCTCAAGCGGTTGGGTGTCTTTGAGCTTTTTAGATACAATACCCATAGCATCATAAAAAACCCGCTGGGCAACGCTTTTCTTGCCGTCCAACATCAAACAATTAATAAACTTCGAAACCAGCTTACTATTGTATGTCGGGTCAGGCTTTAATTGTTGGCTCGAAGCGGTAAACTTTTTAGCCATAATCTCCTCATATATATATTGGTAAAGGCACAAAGCATCTTTATCCCTCTGTACCTCTGTATCTTTGTGCCTCTTTTACGTTTTCTTTGCACCGTATTTACTTCTACCCTGTTTGCGATTATCCACACCGGCACAGTCAAGGACTCCGCGAACGATATGATAGCGAACACCCGGCAGGTCCCTGACACGGCCACCACGAATGCAAACCTGACTGTGCTCCTGCAGGTTGTGGTCAATGCCTGGTATATAAGCTGTAACTTCCTTGCCGTTGGTCAGTCTGACGCGAGCGATTTTTCGTAAAGCAGAGTTCGGCTTCTTAGGCGTCTGAGTCCTTACGATTAAACACACACCTCTTTTCTGCGGCGAACCGCTGATATCAGATACCCGTTTAGCGCCCTTCCGTTTTGATCTTGGACGTCTGACTAACTGGTTTATAGTAGGCATAATCTATTTCCGATTTCCAATTATCAATTATTGATTCCCAAAGCTTCCTTAATGGCGGCCTCTGCTTTTGCTTCCGCCTCTTTAACTTCTTTAACTTCCTCAAATCCCTTCGGCAATGGAGCTTCTACAAGGTGCTTGACCTTCAATTCCAGATGTGGCTTGAAAGCTGTACCAGCCGGAATCAGATGGCCAAGTATCACGTTTTCCTTCAAGCCGCGAAGTCTGTCTACTCTACCAGCTAAAGACGCCGCAGTCAAGACTTTAGTTGTTTCCTGGAAGCTGGCCGCAGCGATAAAGCTCTCTGACCGCAGTGAAGCTTTTGTTATCCCCAGAAGCAATGTCTTGGCAGTTGCAGGTTTTGGTTTTCTCCCTTTTGCCGGTGCACCGCCGATCATTTCAATCTTTTCGTTAATCTTGGCAAGTTCTTCCTTGCCGACAACTTGCCCCTCTTCTAAATCAGTTATATCTCCAACCTTGGTAATTTTGACACTATTGGCCAATTTTTCGTTCTCTTTTCGGAATATGAATTTATCAACGACCTCGCCCGGCAGAAATGAGCTGTCGCCGACAGATTCGATTTCAATCTTTCGCATCATTTGAGAGGAGATAATTTCAATGTGTTTGTCATTGATAGTTACATTCTGTGAACGATAGACATTTTGAATTTCTGCAGTTAAATATCTCTGCAACGCTTCCTCGCCCTTAATTCGCAGAATATCGTGCGGGACCAACGGACCATCCGTCAAAGTTTCTCCGGCGATTGTTTCATCTCCGGTGTGAACATTCAGGTGCCTGTCTCGCGGAACGTGGTGTTCTTTCTCCATTCCGCTTTCACTGCGAACTATAATCGTCATTTTACCCTTGTGCTTATCGCTTTGCAGCTCTACCCTGCCGCTAATCTCAGCCATCACGGCTGGGTCCTTGGGTTTACGTGCTTCAAATACTTCGGTAACTCTGGGCAGGCCACCTGTGATGTCCTGGGTACCGCCGGTAGCTCTGGGTTGATGAGCAAGCAGTTGGCCGGCCTGCACGCTCTGGCCCTCAATAACCTCGATTCTGGCTCCTGCAGGCAGATAGTGGACATCAAGTATTTTGCCGCTGGTATCTTCTATGATAATTTGTGGGTGCTTATCGCCCTTATGTTCGATTACCACGGGCTTGCTAATCTGGCCTTTCCGCTCTTCTTCAACCCGAATTGTCTCGCCTTCCACGACATCTGTAAATCGAATTATACCCGGCACTTCCGCCAGTATCGGCGTACGGTGCGGGTCCCATTCGAACAACACAGTCCCAATTTCCACTTTCTTGCCGTCCTTAACTACAACAGTGGCACCATAAGGCACTTTAAACTTGTCAAGTTCTCGCTGCTTTGCGTCAAAGATAGCTATTTCGCCATTGCGTTTGAGTACAACCATCTGTTCAGTACCATCGTCTCGCTTAAAGGGAACCGCATTTATATCGCGATACTGAATCAGCCCTGTAACTGTGGCTTTCTGTTCTCGTTCAAGAATAGCTCTGGAAGCGAGGCCGCCGGTATGGAACGTGCGTAGTGTCAACTGAGTGCCAGGCTCTCCGATTGACTGTGCGGCGATTATACCAACCGCCATACCTTCTTCAACAAGACGACCGGTGCTCAGATCCCATCCATAACACTTCGCGCAAATACCAAACGAACTGTCGCAGGTCAGAGGACTTCTAACTCTGATGGCATCAAGACCCAAAACTTCGACCTTCGCTGCTGCTTCAGGGGTTACAACCTCGTTTTCACGAACAATCATTTCGTTGGTAATTGGGTTACGAATATTATCTCTGGCGGTTCTGCCGATAATAAGTTCAGAAAGCGGCACATCAATCTGCTCGCCGCTGCGTACAGAAGCCGTACTTTTGGTAATTCCCTGTAGGGTTCCGCAGTCGCGTTCGGTAACAATTACATTTTGGGCCACATCGATAAGTTTGCGGGTAAGATAGCCGGAATTGGCTGTTTTCAAAGCTGTATCTGCCAGTCCCTTACGTGCTCCGTGCGTAGAGCTAAAATACTCCAAAACCGTCATACCCTCACGGAAGTTTGATTTGATTGGTGTTTCGATAATTTCACCGCTGGGCTTAGCCATTAACGCTCGCATCCCCGCAAGCTGTTGAATCTGGTCAACACTGCCTCTTGCTCCGGAATCGCTCATAAGGTATATCGGGTTCAGGTATGGAGAACCATCTTCCTTGGTATCCTCTTTAAGGCCACGCATCATTTCGCTGGTAACCGCCACACGAGCATGTGTCCAGGCATCAACAACCTGATTATACCTTTCGCCCTCTGTCAAAACACCACTTCTGTAGTTTTTGTAGATTTTTTTGACTTTCTTCTCTGTCTCGTTGATAATGTCCTGTTTCTTTGCCGGTATTTTCAAGTCCACTAACCCAAAGCTCAAGCCTGCAAGTGTGACATGTTTGAAACCCAAATCTTTTATTCTATCAAGCAGTTCCACCGTTTCGGCACTACCAGCGAACCTGGAACAGTCACTAATTACGCGGCTCAACTCCTTGCCTGACATCGTTATATTGTAAAACGGCATCCCGCTCCCACCTTGAGGAACTATATCGTTGAATATACATCTGCCAACTGTTGTCTCAATATAGTTTCTATTCCTTGGCTTTGAGTTTTCACCACCGCCTATTGCCGACAGGGGTAAATCCCCATCACTCACCACTGGTCTTGATTTATCAATCAAAACTTTAATCCTTGTATGTACACTGACTTTGCCCGTTTCATAGGCCATTATTGCCTCGAAAGTGTTCCGAAAAACTGGCACTTGCGAATCGTCAGTCGAGGATTTGTACATATAAGTCAGATAATAGTTACCCATCACCATATCCTGAGAGGGACCAACCATTGGAGAGCCATTGGACGGCGAAAAAATATTGTTGGTAGTCATCATCAAGGTATGAGTTTCAGCCTGTGCTTCAATACTCAGCGGCAAATGCACGGCCATCTGGTCGCCGTCAAAGTCGGCATTGAAACCCTTACAGGCTAACGGGTGAAGCATAATGGCGTTGCCTTCCACAAGAATCGGCTCAAAGGCCTGGACACCCATTCGATGAAGGGTAGGCGCACGGTTGAGCAAAACAGGATGCTGATGAATAACCTCCTCCAACACATCCCATACCTGCTCATCCCGACGTTCAATCATTCTCTTGGCGCTCTTAATCGTATCAGCAAGGCCGTGCTGTTTGAGTTTTCGAATAATGAAAGGCTGATACAACTCCAGAGCTATCTTCTTCGGTAAACCGCATTGATGTAGTTTCAAATTAGGTCCCACCACAATTACCGACCGGGCTGAGTAATCTACGCGCTTGCCAAGCAGATTCTCACGGAATCGGCCCTGCTTGCCCTTAATCATATCGGTCAAGCTCTTCAATGGTCGATTGTTACTGCCGAGGACCGGCCTGCGGCAACGCCCGTTATCCAGCAGCGAATCAACAGCTTGCTGCAGCATTCTTTTCTCATTGCGGATAATCACATCGGGGGCGTTAAGGTCTATGAGTTTCTTTAAGCGGTTGTTGCGATTGATAATTCGTCTGTAAAGGTCATTTAGATCGCTGGTTGCGAAGTTTCCACTTTCAAGAAGGACCAGAGGACGCAAATCCGGCGGAATAACGGGAACAACATCAAGCACCATCCACTCAGGTTCGTTACTACTGCTTCTAACTGCGTTAACCGTCTTGAGGCGTTTCGTCAGGTCTTTGATTTTCTGCTTGCTGTTGGTTTTGGTTATGGCGGTCTTTAGCTCATTACCCAGGGCATCCAGGTCAAGATTATTTAAGAGCGACTTAATGCCTTCGGCGCCCATTGACGCCTTAAACGAATTGCCGTATTTGTTCGTTGCTTCGCGGTATTCTTCTTCGCTAAACAACTGCCCCAGCTTCAAAGGGCTTTGACCGGGGTCGGTAACAACGTAGTCCTGGAAATAAACTATTTTCTCCAGCTCAGCTGTTTTCATTGCCAAAAGGGTACCGAGATGATTTGGTATGGCCTTGAAAAACCATATATGCACCACCGGAGCTGCAAGATTGATATGTCCCATTCGCTTGCGGCGAACGCGACTATGCGTAACTTTGACTCCGCAGCGGTCGCAAATTATCCCCTTAAACTTGGTGCCTTTATATTTGCCGCAGGCACATTCCCAGTCCCGTTCCGGCCCGAAGATTCGCTCACAAAACAAGCCGTCCTTCTCCGGCCGATAAGTACGGTAGTTGATAGTCTCGGGCTTGCGTACTTCGCCGAAAGACCAGCTACGAATATCATTGGGACTGGCCAATGAAATCTTGACCGAACCGTAATCATTAATGCGATCGTAAATATTTCCTAACATTTAAAGGCCCTTACATATTGATAATTGATATCCGCTGATTCAATAATCAATAATCATTTATCATTTATCCTTTATAGAGCAGAGCTTCCAAGACGCTTCTTTTCAAGCTGGATATTTAATCCCAATCCTCTTATTTCATTGCACAATACGTCAAAGGATAGCGGTGTACCCGCTTCGAGCCTATTTACTCCTTTGACCATTGATTCATAGATTTTTGTCCGGCCCTCGACATCGTCACTTTTGACTGTCAGCATTTCCTGCAATGTATAAGCTGCACCGTAGCCTTCCAGAGCCCAAACTTCCATTTCGCCGAACCTTTGTCCACCGGTTCTGGCCTTGCCGCCTAACGGCTGCTGTGTAATCAAACTATAAGGCCCGGTTGCTCTGGCATGGATTTTGTCATCAACAAGATGATGCAGTTTCATCATATAGATGTATCCGACTGTTGCGCCCTGGTCAAACGGCTCACCTGTCCTGCCATCGTACAATTGAATCTTCAAGGTTTTCGGGATATTCACAAAAAGTTCATCGCTGGGCGGAGCTTGTTTGTCTTCTTCGAGCTTAGCCGCCCGTTGCTCCATAAGCTCGTTTGCTTCAGCGGTAAGCTCTTGGATATCATCCTCATTAGCACCGTCGAAGACCGGCGTAATAGCGTTAAAGCCCAACACCTTTGCCACCCAGCCAAGATCGGTTTCCAGAATCTGGCCAACATTCATTCGGCTGGGCACACCGAGAGGATTTAGCAATATGTCAAGACTTGTACCATCTTCAAGGAACGGCATATCTTCTTCCGGCATAATCCTGGCGATAACACCTTTGTTGCCGTGGCGTCCGGCCATTTTGTCACCGATTGACAACGTCCTTTTAGCTGCAACGTAAATTTTTACCATTTGCAGCACACCGCTGGGCAGCTCGTCACCGTGTTTCAAACTCTCAGCTTTGCGCTTCTTCTCTTCCTGAACCTCAACGATATTCACCCAGAACTTATCGCAGATTTTTTGTACGCTTTTCCGGATCGAGGCAGGGCTGGTCCACTTGATATCAAAGTTCTCTACCTGCTCATAGATAACCTCATCATCCTTACTGGTACCGACTTTCTGACGTGTAGACGGATCGACAATACTGATATTGAATTTTTTGTGTTTTTCATAAACGGTTTCTATCATTTGCCTGAATATCGCACATTCCTTGGCCCTCATCTGCTTTTCATATTGTTTTATCTGTGCTTTTAGATTGCTCTTCGCTTCTTCACCACCCGCTCCGCGTCTGCTGAATCGTTCCGTTTTTATTACCACTCCTTCATATCCGCTGGGCAGTTCAAGTGAATCATTTTTGACATCTTCGCCGGCTCTGCCGAATATAGCGTGCAGCAGTTTTTCCTCAGGCGTCAATTCGGTTTTGCTCTTGGGCACCACCTTGCCTACCAGAATATCGCCGGTGCATATCCTTGCTCCTTCACGGATTACTCCGTGTTCATCAAGGTTTCGTAGCGCCCTTTCGCTGACATTGGGAATATCGTTCGTAAATTCTTCCTTACCGAGTCGTGTTTCACGAACCTCTGCGGTAAATTCGTCGATATGAATGCTTGTGAAGCTATCGTTTTTGACAAGTCTTTCACTGACAATAATTGCGTCCTCAAAGTTGAAACCATCAAAAGAGACAAATCCCACAAACACATTTTTACCAAGTGCCAATATGCCGCTATCGGTACCCCCGCCATCTGCTATGACCCGGCCCTTCTCAACTCTTTCGCCGAGTTTGACCGTGGGCTTTTGATTAAGACAAGTTCTCTCATTCAGCCCAACAAATTTAGCGAGCTTATATTCGTCGGTATGGTCAATGACTATTCTCGTAGCGTCCACTGCGGTAACTACACCAGCCGTTTGCGCACGGACCACCATACTTGAGTTTTGGCCGACAATTTTCTCCATACCTGTGCCAACCAAAGGCGGCTCTGTCTTCAGCAGCGGAACCGCCTGTCGCTGCATGTTAGAGCCCATCAAAGCTCGGTTTGCATCGTCGTGCTCCAGGAACGGGATAAGCGAAGCTGAAAGACCAACAATCTGTTTGGGTGAAATATCAATGTAGTCAACCTCATCACTGGAGACAGCGGCCAATTCACCACCTTTTCTGGCCAATACCATCCCCTTTTTCAATTGCCAATTGCCAGCTGACGACTGCCAATCGACAGCGCTCGGGGGTGCCAGTATCGCCTTCATCTCCTCATCGGCACGCAAATAGTTCACCTTGTCAGTAACTTTACCATTTTTAACTTTGCGATACGGCGTAAGCAAAAATCCATATTCGTCAACCGCCGCAAATATCGCTAACGAGGCAATCAAGCCGATATTTGTTCCTTCGGGCGTTTCAATCGGACAGATTCTGCCGTAATGGCTGATATGAACATCACGAACCTCAAAACCCGCCCGCCTTCTGTTCAAGCCGCCGGGGCCAAGAGCTGATAAACGCCTTTCATGCGTCAATTGGCTTAAAGCGTTGGTCTGGTCAACAATCTGTGAGAGCTCGCCGCGACCGAAGAAATAGTTGATACTGCTCGATACGCTCTTGGAATTTACCAAATCTGCAATGCGCACCGACTCACTGGCATCTCTTCTTGCACTCATTCGTTCCTGAACGGTCTTGCGAAGCTTTAGCAGCCCTTTTCTGATTTCATCAGCAGCAAGTTCGTCGATTGTGCGCAGCTTTCTATTACCAAGGTGGTCTATATCATCAACCGTACCCTCATTGTTGCGCAGGGCCATTATGTATTTCATTGTGTTGAGGAAATCTTCGGGCCGAAGTGTCATCTCATTTTCGTCCACTTTTCCCGTACCGGGCCTGTGTTCGAACTTACGATTCATTCTGAATCTGCCGACTTTGCCCAGACGATAGCGATTTACATCAGAAAACTTCTCTGTAAAGAAGGTTTTTGCCTTTTCTTCATTGGGCGGATTGCCGGGCCTTAATCTCATATAAAACTTTAACAATGCCTGCTCGTGGTTTTCACAATCGTCTTCACCTAATGTATTCAGTATCAAAACGTCTTTAACATCCTCAATAACCTCTATCTTTTTCGTTTTAAAAGCGCTTTGTTGTATCAAAGAGACTCTATCGCCGATTTGTGTGCCGGCTTTCACAATGACTTCGCCGGTTTCTGTATCTACAATTGGTCCCACCGCCCACATAGTAGGTGTAAGTTTAGTTCTCGGAACAGTTTTCGTCGGATAGAAGAGACGCAGAATCGCCTCGGTATCACTGCAGGCAGGGTCTATCGCCCGCAGAAAAATAGTTGCGGGTATTTTGCTGGACTGGTCAATCTTGACAACCAGAATGTCTTTTTTAGTAACACCTATCTCTATCCAACTACCCCTTTCGGGTATGATTCTGCCGCCGTGCAATATCCTATCACCTTCTTTGCTGTCGATAACAAAATCGACTCCGGGGCTTCGGTGCAACTGACTTACAATCACCCGCTCAGCTCCGTTGATGATAAACTCCCCACCACCTATCATAACCGGCATTTCACCGAGGTATATTGTCTGCTCAGCCAAATCTTCACCGTCTTTGGTACGCAGTCTGCAACAAATTTTTAATGGGTAGCCGTAGGTCAACCGTAACTGTCGACACTCAGTAGGCGTATAATGTGGCTTCTCCAGTTCATAGTAGAGATATTCCAAACACATATTTTTGTCATAGCTTTCAACGGGGAATATCTCCTGAAACAGTGCTTCAAGCCCGAAACGCTTTCTCTTGGTTGGCGCCACATCTTTTTGCAGGAAGTCGGCGTAACTTTTCCTCTGTACCGCTACCAGGTCCGGAATCTCAACTGCATCGCGAACTTTGCCAAAATTGCGAAATGTCCATCCAGCATCAATCTCCGGCATTATCAATCTCCAGCATTAAATGTCTAAATCATATATCCCGTCCCACCCCTCGGAGGGCGGGGATCGTGAAGCGAATCTCGCATTCTATCGCTCCCCACTTCACGTTTTACGTTAATTCAACCACTGCACCAACAGCTTCAAGTTTTTCTTTAGCAGCTTCAGCTTCTTCTTTGCTCAGGTCTTCTTTGACCGGCTTAGGAGCGTTATCGACGAGGTCCTTGGCCTCTTTCAATCCCAATCCCGTCAAAGCTCTTACCTCTTTGATAACCTGAATTTTTTTGTCGCCGAATTCTTTTAGGATTACATTAAAGCTGGTTTTTTCTTCCTCTTGCTCTTCCTGGGCTTGTCCAGCGGGCCCTGACATCACAACAGCGCCAGCAGCCGGCTCAATACCATACTCATCCTTGAGATAATCACCAAGCTCTTTGGCCTGCATCAACGTCAGAGCGACTATTTTATCGCCGAGTTTCTTAATCTCAGCGCCCCATTTCTTTGTCTCTTTAGCTTCCGACGTTTCTTCCGTTTTCTTGGTTTCCTTGACTTCTTTAGTTTCTGCTTTTTCTTCTGCCATTCTTATTAACTCCTATTCTATTAGCTGACGCCCGATGGTAGCCGAAACTCCGCCGTTTCGTTTAACCCCGTTACTTAAAACAGGGACAGCCATCCAAGCAGTTTTATTTTTACTTTTTACTCTTAATTTACGCTGCCTGCTTCTCTTCGCTTTCTGCGATAGTCTTTATACAACCAGCGATAATCCCTGCAGCAGCGCCGAATGCACAGACCAATCGCCCGCCGGGTGACTGTGTCAGGCTGACAATCTCGCCCTGCAGTTCTGTTCGTGTCGGCATTTTTGAAAGTTGTTCCGCTGCTTCGGCGTCTAAAGCCGCCCCGTCCAAAAAGGCGCCTTTAACCTCTATCACAGGAACCTTCTTGCTCCACCCAACCATCTCTTTTGCAACGTCAACGATGCTGTCGCCCCCGTAAGCAATCGTGCAGGTACTGCTGAACAAAGCCGCCGCCGGCTCCATCTGACAGATACACAGCGCCTTTGTGAATAGTGAATTCTTCACCATTAACAATTTAACGCCCTTTTCCTTCAGTTCGCCCCGCATCAGGTTGCCGTCAACACCGCCTACGCCTCTGGTACTGACAACCAGAAAATCCTTGATACCTTCATCGATGATTTTCCGTTCCAACTCTGACTGCAGTAATCCTTTTATGTATTTGCTCATTTTATCACCTAAACGCTAACTGTTATGCCAGGGCTCATTGTCGCAGATATACACATTTTTTTGATATACGTACCTTTTGCCGTTGCCGGCTTGACTTTCTTTATATGTGAGAGGAAAGCCTCGATATTTCCGATTAGTTTTTCGGTCTCGAAGCTCTGCTTGCCGACCACTATGTGAACATTGCCTCCGGCATCGTTACGAAACTCGACCTTGCCGGCGGCAAATTCAGCTACTGCATTTGCAACATCAGCGGTTACCGTACCGTTTTTGGGCGAAGGCATTTTCCCCTGTGGCCCGAGAACCCTGCCAAGTTTGCCGACCCTGCTCATCACCTTTGGCGAAGCGATTGCCACATCAAAATCCATCCAGCCGCCCGAGACCTTTTTTATCAGCTCATCACAGCCGACCTCGATGGCGCCAGCCGCCTGCGCTGCTTCAATATCCGAATCCTCGCAGAAAGCGATAACTTTTTTCTGCTTACCTATCCCATGAGGCAAAGATATTGAGCCGCGAACCAACTGGTCGGCCTGCTTCGGGTTGATACCCAAATGCAGCACACATTCTACGCTCTGGTCAAATTTTACCGACTTAAACGATTTAACTTTTTCGACCGCCTCAGCCAAACTCACCGGCTCTTTACTTAGCTGCTGCGATTCCTTTTTGTATCTTTTGCTTTTTAATCCCATAATTCGTGTCCAGTCGCTCGTGTTCTGTGTTTCGTAGATCGAGTCATGACTCACGAGTCACGATTTCTATTCCCATGCTTCGGGCGGTGCCTTTTATAATCTTTTCAGCCTGCTCTAAATCATAAGCATTCAAATCCTTGAACTTCGTCTCAGTGATTTTACGCAGTTGCTGGTGCGTGATTTCCCCAACTTTTTCTTTATTTGGAACGCCACTTCCCTTAGCGATTTCCGCTGCTTGTTTTAAGAGTACCGCTGCCGGGGGACTTTTGACCTCAAAGGTGAAACTTTTATCCTTATAAACGGATATTACAACCGGCACAATTGTTCCATTAAGCTCTTTTGTTCGTTCGTTGAACTGCGAGACGAACTGGCCGATATTAACACCATGTTGTCCCAGTGCAGGTCCTATCGGCGGAGCCGGCGTCGCCTTTCCACCATGTGCCTGCAATTTAATCTTTACTGCTACTTCTTTGGCCATTACTTACCTTTAATTAGGGCACAGCTATTACTATGCGCTATTTCTTATTACAATTTTTCGATTTGCCAATACTCTATATCCAGCGGTGTACTTCGACCGAATATCGTAACAATTACTTTCACAATCCCACGCTCATGGTCAATCGAATCAACCGTACCTTCAAAGTTTTCAAAGGCTCCTTCCCGAATTTTAATCTGGTCACCTTTTTCAAATTCGACTTTAATGCTTGGTACATCATCCGGCTTTTCCGCCTCTGAAAGCATCTTTGCCACATCAGTATCTCGCATCGGCGTGGGAATTCCTTCTGTGCTGATAAAATCTCCCACCCCGGAAGTTTCCTTAATCATAAACCAGGCACCATCCTGAACCCGCCCATCCTCTGCCGGCTCCATTTCCATAAAAACATAGCCTGGATAAAGTTTGCGCTTATGAATCGTTTGCTTATTGCCTCGGATGTGCTTAACCTGCTCAACAGGAACCTCTATCCTGCCAACAATGTCACTTAAATTCCCCATCTGCACTTTCTGCGAAAGAGCTTCTTTGACATACATTTCTTTATTCGACTGAACTCGTAAAACGTACCACTGCATATTAATGCCTATAATATAAAATCAACGTATAGCTTATTCTCTTCCTATTCTGTTATCTTTATATCAGCGCAACAGCCACGAAAAGAACAATTGGAAGCTCAAATCAGTAACTCCAAGAAGCACAGCCATAAAAATAACAACCACAATAACGATAGATGTCGAAACCACTATTTCTTTTCTGCTCGACCAACTGACCTTTTTCATCTCGCCTTCAGCAACAACCATAAAATCTGCAATTGCAGGTTTATTTACCAGCCAAAAAATCAGAATGCCCAGGGCAACAAATAAGCCGGCGGGCACCATAATTTCGACCCATAATCCCAGGTCAGCGGCCTGCAATTTCTTGTAAAGCTGCAAACAGCCTAATCCTACAATTGTTGCTATGCCAAAAGCGCTGCAGAGCCTTGTGTATTTACCTTGACCTCGTTTATAAATATCAAATGCCATACTATTCTCGTATTTCGTATCCCATTCGAGATACTATTCAGGCCAGGAGGGAATCGAACCCCCAACCTTCGGTTTTGGAGACCGACGCTCTGCCAATTGAGCTACTGGCCTAATTAATTGATTGCTGATTATTTTTGAGTACCCTTATCAAAACAAATACCACTGATTCCAAATAAAGTTGCCTTTCGTTTGTCCCACCTTAATCTGCTGAGATACGAATACTTAAATGCTCTTTCCCAATAATCGTTTATTTCCGTCGTATCTTATGAACCGTGTGTTTGCGTTCATTTTTACAAAACTTTTTGAGCTCTATTTTTGGCGTACCCTCTGCTACACTAACACTTGTGCGATAGTTTCTGTGGGCACATTGCTTACACTCAAGCCAGACATACTCCCTTTTGCTCTTCTTTTTCGCCATAAATTCCTGTCCCTGCCAAGCAGATTCTCTTGCTTGAAAAACTCCTTATCTTGCAGACGCCCACCACACATTACACCACAGCCAATGTGAGCACCCTTGCTTTTGCCCCCCTGCTTGTTGGCTTGCAGGGGTCAACGATTTCCCAGAGACAGCTACTCGAGTATCTTCGTTACCACACCGGCACCTACCGTCCGGCCACCCTCGCGAATAGCAAACCGAAGACCGTCCTCCATAGCGATTGGGGAAATGATCTCCACCTCCATTGTTATATTATCACCCGGCATACACATCTCTGCCTTCTTGCCGTCCCTGCTCATTAATGCGTGAACTGCGCCGGTAACATCGGTCGTTCTGAAATAAAACTGCGGCTTGTAGTTCGGGAAGAATGGCGTATGACGACCACCTTCTTCCTTGGTTAGAACATAGACTTCAGCGTGAAATTTGGTATGCGGAGTAATACTGCCTGGCGCTGCGATAACCTGTCCTCGCTCCAAATCCTTCTTTTCTACACCGCGTAAAAGCACGCCCACATTATCGCCGGCCCGGCCCTCATCGAGAGTTTTGTTAAACATCTCTACGCCGGTAACGACTGTCTTGCGTACTTCTTTTGCAAGTCCGACAACTTCAACTTCGTCTCCAACGTGCACTATCCCACGGTCAACCCTGCCGGTACCGACCGTCCCTCTGCCCTTAATGCTGAAAACATCTTCAATCGGCATAAGGAAGGGTTTATCAACATCGCGTTCGGGAATTGGAATATAATCGTCAACCACCTTCATCAGCTCGTCAATACATTTGCAGGATTCGTCATCTTTGCCTTCGCTTTCCATCGCCTTCAGAGCAGAACCTTGAATAATAGGAATATCGTCGCCGGGAAATTCGTATTTGCTCAGCAGCTCTCTTATCTCCAGTTCGACCAATTCCAGCAGTTCAGGGTCATCCACCTGGTCCACCTTATTCATGAAGACCACTATCTTGGGTACATTAACCTGCCGGGCGAGAAGGATGTGCTCGCGAGTCTGCGGCATAGGCCCGTCACTGGCTGCCACAACTAAAATAGCTCCATCCATCTGGGCCGCACCGGTAATCATATTCTTGACGTAGTCAGCATGTCCCGGACAATCAACATGAGCATAGTGGCGATTGTCCGTCTCATACTCCACGTGTGCGGTATTTATTGTAATGCCGCGTTCCTTCTCTTCCGGGGCGTTATCTATCTCTTCAAATTTCTTGACATTGCCCGTTCCAGCCTTAGATGCCAGTCGCATTGTGATTGCAGCCGTTAATGTTGTTTTGCCATGGTCGATATGACCGATAGTTCCGATATTGACATGTGGTTTTGTCCGCTCAAATACCGCCTTAGCCATCTTATTTTAAACCTCCAATGTGCTGGGTTAGTATTTATTTCCTTCTCGATATGACTCTCGAAAAACTGCTTTCAAACCTTAATTATATAGTTAACTCACAGCCGGATTATAGTTCAGCCGGGATTTCTGAATATTCCGCACCAACAGGATTAGTGCGAAACAAGCTGTCCGGACTCGACCCTTCGCTTGTCATTTTGAGCTGTTCGGCTGTCATAGGCCCCCCTTACGGAGAACTCACCATCACAGCCTTTCGCCTTGCTCAGGATAAACGAAGCGAAAAATCCTTTTTCTTCCTCTCCTAAAGCGTAGCGAAGACTCTCTTCTCTGCGCTCGAGGGCGGGCCTGCTTGCATTTAGCTGCTGATGGGACTCGAACCCATGACCTCGTCCTTACCAAGGAAGCGCTCTACCACTGAGCTACAGCAGCAATATCGAATTAATCGTTTACTTCTCTACTGATAAATCTAATCAACCAACGAACAACTCTGCCTAACATTCACAGAGCTGCTAAAAATGAACCTCACCCTCTATTCCCACCTCAACAAATCTATACGCTAAGCGCAGGAAGTTATAATCACCTCTGATTTTTTAATACGAAACGTACAATCTATAGAACAAATAGTAAAAGTGCAAACATAAAAAGTCAAAAAAATGCAAAAAAACAAGAAAAATTTAGTTTTTTTACGAAAATTACGTCAAACCGCCTAAACATCTCGATAATCGGCCAATTTCAGCAACCTTTGCCTTTACATCCCAACAACTTTCTATTATATAACGACTTGTTGTGCCGGGGTCAAGTGAAAAGACCCGACGACCCGGCTGTTTTAAGACTCTGTTGTACAAAAACGATTGTGGGCGGTTAGCTCACAAAGAAGTACTTGGCCTATTGGCCTAAAAGTCTGCTAAAGCGTCAAAGGCTGTTATATTGCGGAAAGATTCTTATGGATAAGCTGGATTGCCGAATACTTCAAGCACTTCAAAATGATTTTCCTTTAAGCCCAAAGCCCTACGAAATCCTGGCGCACAAATTACAGGTTCCTTTCGAGCAGCTTTGGGACAGGGTACAGCAGTTGAAGGCGGAGGGAGTGATTCGCCGGATTGGCGTCAGTCTTGATTCCCGTAAGCTCGGCTTTGCCAGTACATTGGCCGCTGTCAGTATCGAGCCGGGCCTTGTTGAGCGGGCAGCCAAAATAATAGGTCGGTTTCCCGAAGTAACCCATAGTTATCTCCGCAAGGACAATTTCAATATCTGGTTCACTCTAATCGCAGCAGACGAAGAGAAGATTGGACATATTCTCGAGCAAATCCGTTCAGCTTTATCGCTTGAGAGTTCGCAGGTCCTCAATTTGCCTATGAAACGTCTGTTCAAGCTCAACGCCCGCTTCAACGTCTCATCCTGACTGCGTAAAGGAATTTAAAACAAAAAGGCTGAGCGAAAACCTAAGAAGAAGATACGAAAGGATATCAGGAATGAAGATAAACAGGTATGGTGTCTCAATCCTGTTCGGCACGTGATTTGCCTCTTTCTTATTTAATGTAACATTCACGTCCTTATTTGTATTGTATGATGCACTGAAACGAGAGGCAAGGTATTTTCGCGCAGCATAAACTGCGGCAGCAG
>CAJVYN010000002.1 GCA_913009355.1 uncultured bacterium
AAAAATCAAAATTGCGGAATCCCGACGAAGTCGGGATGGCTTTTTGATTGTTTTTTTGTTTTACGGAACACATTATTAAATAATCAGTTATAGCAATTTTGGGCCGTAAATCGGTCAGTTTGAGTAACTAATGAAAAACATATTCGTTATAGCCCTCGTTATACTGCTTGTCGTTGGAGGCTGTACCGAACATAGGACTGGTTCTATATCAAAATCAAACCATTGCGCAGATTGCGAAGAATTAATTAAGTTATTCAACAATCTCGCAAATGAAGGTATCAAGACGGTAGTATTTTTCGCAGAAGACATTAATGAACCGGTTGACGAAGCTACTTTTGAGGAATTCGAAGACTGTATACTTTTCGCTGCGGGTTGTCGAATATGCAGGCCTCATCCTCTATCGGAGGAATGGTTAAAATGTAACAGTTTAAAAGGAGCGTGGGAAAATCTTAAAGCCGAAAAGATTCAGAGGTTCGTATTTTATTCCAACGTGGAGCATCCTGAAAATCCCGGAATCGACGAACAGTATATCGCGTTTGAAGTCCCAAAAGATAAAATACCGGAAACTATGAAACTATTAGACGAGGCATTAGATAAGGCGTGGGACCCAAAAGAAGGGGTAATAGTATTTCCAGATAAATTTCAGTATGAAACAATTAGAATAGTTACGGATAATAATAGGTATATTATATCAGTTGGATGGTCTAGCAGTAGTGTCTATGGCGATAACTGGAAGTCGTGTCGGTTGAAAAATAAGCTTTTGGAGTGGGGCTTTTCTGGCCTTAAGTGGCAAGGCGAAGGCAATGCCCCCGAGTGTACCGAATAAAGTGGTTAATAATGTTCAAAATTGGAAGTATATTTGCCATGGGTATACCAGAAGGTCAGCTCAAAATTGTATTTTTTGATGGTTGTTATACCGGTAGGTTAAAGTTTACAGGTAGTTGGGACCTCGTAGAAGGTCCCGGAGATGACCAGGGTCAGATGAATCCCTGGCCAAATGATATGTCTGAGGCACTTGGAATATTCTACACAGACCAGATTTACAAAGGTTGGTATGGAGCGTCCTTTGCCTTTAACTTCCTTACCTACTATATTACATGGAGCAACAATTTTTGGGACAGGCTCAGATTAAATGATTCTATATATGAGGCCATAAGTTATTGTATCTGGAATACTCCTGGTGTAAGTCTTCGATACGGCCCACACAAAAACTATCGTCTGAAAGGTTTTGGCGACATTTATAATATAAGACTCCAACAATAAGGAGATATTGGGATGAGCGGTAAATTTAACTTAATAATGCTACTTGTCTTAGTAGCTGGTTGCCAATCGCCAGAGGTTGTAAACGACCACAAATATGTTCAAACAACTAACAAGGAATTGGTCTTCCAGGTGGTAACGCTCCAACATAAAGCAGAACAATTGTCTGCACAGGCAAATTGGTTCAGAGTTCATTTGGAAAAATGTCTGACAGAGCTTGAAAAAGAAAAGGGCTTAGAACCAATGGAATTTGACTGGTTAAAGGCAGAAGGTTATCCTAAGTGTTTCATACGTGACCCCAACATACCTAAACGGAATATTGTCGAGCCACAGCCTTTTTATGCACCTTATCATAGCCCGAAAGTACAAGAAATTGAAGCCGAAGCATATCAGGATACAGCAAGGCTTTCAGTTTCTGTAGGCTTGACAAACACTGCGATTACCATGAATATGGCTTTAGCGGACAGGTATATAGAGCATTTTGAGCAGCGACTTAAACGACTTGAAGGCCACTTGAAAGAATAAGATGGTTTTGTGTACGTATAAAAGGGCTGACTATTTTGATCAGCCCTTTTTGCTTTTTATTTAATCTGTGTTCATCCGCGTTATCTGCGTCTAAAAAATCTCCCTGTGTCTCTACAGAACAACCGCTATAGTATTCGAAGGCTCGCCTTCGCCTGCCCTATTTATCGCGATGACCCGGTACTCCAAATCAGTATGGCGCGGCTGGCCGGATAGTTCGGCTTCGGTTTTTAGAGCGGTCGCGATGTCAGAAGCGAAACAGGGATTAGTCAGTCTTTACTTATTCCTATACAACGTATGTTCACATCTTCAGGAGAAATCTTCCTAACAAATCCGCGCAGCGGAGTACAGCCCCCGCGGCGTCTGAGCGGGGATTTTATAGAACCACCCAAAAGCTAAAGCATTACCACTCGTATATTTTGTGTGAGGAGTTTAGGGATGGATGCAAGGCCCCGACCGTCCGCCAACCGCAGATGTATTGTAATACTTCGAGGACGTGGCGAGGCGCCCCCCCCGCAGTTAACGCCGCAGACACTGCCTTTAGGCAGATAAATGTTGGCTCTTTCGCCTTTTTGGTTTGAGCGAGGGATTTGGTTCAAGTACCAAACAGAATGTTTGGATCGGATCTGTAACGCAGTAATTGGAGCAAAGAACCGCTCAAATTATAGAACAACCGCAATGGTGTTGCTGGGCATGCTCTCACCGCCCTTATTGACGGCCTCTATTCTGTATTCCAGACGCACGCCGGTTGGCTCTTCTTTGAGGGATATCTCGTTATCTATAACAGAAGCAATATGGCCCCACGGGCCAAAGGCGGCTTCGCCGTCACCATTGAGAGGCAATTGCCTTCTCTCGATGCAATAGTAACGAACAAACCTTGCTCTTTTGAAAGCCGATTTTTCCCAGGCCAAATGCAAAATCCCTTTATTATTATCTTTGCCGCCAATACCCTGTGCAACTATCTTCAGATTGGTCGGCTGGGAGGGTGCCCGCATCGATTGAGATTCGGCTTTCGGGCCCCAGCCGATTTGACTGAGTTTTTCCGGCTGGCTGGCGGTATCTACCTGCGATCTTTTAAGCTGGGCTTTCATAACAGCCTGTAATCGTTCTAACTTTTCCGCCTTTTCTACAGCGGCCAGTTTGGCAGCCGACTGGGCGTCAGTCAGGGCTTCGCTTGTCGTTCGATATTCATCCCGTGCGGTTTGCAGGATAGCTACATCTGCACTTGGGAAATCGCCCGGATGCTCGCTGTAGCCTGCTATCATTGATTCGACTAAGGCCGAAATTTCTGATTGTATTCTCGGATACGTAGCCATTTTATATGCCCCTTAATCTTGTTAGGTATTGATTGCAGAACTTAACTGCCTTCGGTGGAACTTTTTTAGACAGGATAACGGGATTAACACGTTTTTTTTGAATCTATCCTGTTTTATCCTCCGTAAGGAGTCCTTAGGACTGTAAATCCTGTCAAAAATACAAATTCCTATACTATGGACTTATCGGCTCTTTCGAATTGTCAATTAACTCAGAAGGAAATGGAAAACAGCCCCCTTGAAGCCCAAACAACATAACATCTGTTAAAATAAGCCCTTAGGAGACTCGCTCTTTATTTAAAATACCGAAAAACCGGCTTGCAAACGTTAATTACATATTTGCAATCGTTAGTTGTAAATATGTAATCGTTGATTGCTCATCAGCAATCTATCGCTACCTGCCTGCAATCGTCAATTACAAAGATGCAGCCGGCATTTACAGGTATGCATTTATAATGAGCTTAAATGTAATCGTTAATCGCAAATATGTAATCTTCGATTACAGGTTTGAAACAATCCATTGCAAACCTAACATTGCTTCAATGCAAATCCGTGAAATCTGTGGCGGAAAAAACTAAGAGCCTCTTAAAGACTGCCCGCCGCTTCAGGCGGAATGTATGCACAGAATGGCTCTTCAGCCATATAATTGCCCGTCGCTGCGTAAGCTCTGGCGCGGCATCCGCCGCAAATTTGCCTGTACCCGCAGATACCACACTTACCCTCAAGGCCGCTGCTGTTACGCATCCGCGCAAGATCTTTATTATTGTGCCATATATCGACAAGCCCCTCTTCGAGCACATTGCCGCAGTTTACCGGCAGATAGCCGCAGGGAAATACGTCTCCCTGATGGCCTGCGAACAGCACCCCCAGACCTGCTAAACAGCCCTTGGTAGCTGCGCCGTGTCGGCCCCTGCCCGGAACGTTGTCGTCGTGATGTGCGCCTTTGCGAGTCTGGTACAATCCCTGCTCCCTGATGACCCGCTCATAATGAGGGCCGCAGGTAACCTTTATCTGGATTTCACCCAGGCGGTCAAGCTGGGAAATTTTCACCAGCATATCTTCGTACTCCTTCGGCGAGAGCATATCCGTATCAGCTAAAACCTGCCCGCAGCCGACCGGAACCAGCATAAATATGTGCACCGCCACCGCACCGCAGCGTTTGGCAAGTTCGTAAACATCCTCCAACTGATGGGCATTGTGCCTGGTCAATGTGATATTTATCTGGAAGGGGATATCCTTTTCCCGAAGATGGCTGATACCCTCAAGAGCTTTCTCAAAGCATCCATCCAGCTTCCGCAACTTATTATGAACCCGGCCCGTGGCCCCATCCAGACTTACCGCAACTCTTACAACCCCGTTATCCTTTATCTTTTCAGCGACCTCTGCATCTATTAAAGTTCCATTGGTAGCCAGCGCAGGCGTAATCGACAGCGAGCCGGCGTAGGTGATAAGTTCAAATAAATCTTCCCTGCAGAGCGGCTCACCGCCGGAGAAGACCAGTATAGGGTTAAAGGACTGCTTGCCGCCCAGTTCAGCCAACTGCCTGACTAAATCCTTAGCCTGTTCAGTCGATAAATCTTTGCCGACCGCTTCATTTGTGTCCAGCCGGCGGCAGTGTGCACAACTTAAGTTGCACCTGATTGTTGACTCCCAGAACAAAAGCCGCAGTATTCGATTTGCCTCCGTACTATGTTTCACAATCCCTGTCCTCTCCGTTGTTTGTCTCCGCAGATAGTTTTTCTGACTGCCGGACAATACTATCAACCAGTTTTGCCGCCTCCGCCGGGCCGTGTTCTTTAGCCACTGTGTTTACGTTCTCGATTACGCAATGCAGCAGTTTACTGACGATGCGATCGACCATCACCTCCATAACTTCTCTGCAGGAAGCGTCCTGGCGGTCTCCAACGAAAAACCTCTCAATTTCATTTCGGCTGATATGAACAAAATTTTTCTTCATCCGCCCGATTAACGGCCCGATATCCCTGGCGCCGAACCATTCCATAAACTCGGCTACTTTTTCGCCGACAATCTGCATCCCCTGAGCGATATCATCCTCGCGGGCCTTGCGGTTCTGCTCAACTACCGCTGTAAGGTCGTCGATGCTGTAAAGAAATACATTTTCCAGTTCGTTTATGGCCGGCTCAAAACTTCTCGGAACCGCAATATCAATCACCAGCAGCGCCCCTGCCCGCCGCCTGCCCAGTTTTTTTCTAAACGAGTCTTTTTTGAACAGGTAATCTTCCGCTCCCGCCGATGCTATAACGATATTAGCGCCGATTAACTGCTCCTCCAACTCCTCCCACTTTCGCACCGCTACGTCATATCGCCGGGCCGTTTCCTGTCCACGGTCGTAAGAGCGGTTGACAATCGTTATATTTTTGCAGTTAATATGCAAAAGGTGCTGTACGAGCAGCTCACCCATTTTGCCGGCCCCAATCACAATAACCTTTGCCGACGAAATATCCGCAAAAAGCTGCGTAGCCAACTCAACTGCAACGCCGGCAACAGAGACCCGCCCTGTTGAAATCGATGTGCTGGAGTATATCTTCTTGCTGGTGGTAAAAGCACAGTGAAACAGCCGATTCAGGACCTTTCCCGTGCTCTTTACCGTACATGCAAGTCTGTAGCTTTCTTTGACCTGCCCGATTATCTGTGCCTCGCCCACTACCAGACTATCCAGGCTCGATGTCACTGTCAGCAGATGTCTGACAGCATTCTGGTCGGTATGGATGTATAAAAACTGCTGGAAATCTTTTAACTCAATGCCGTGAAAATCCGACAGGAACTTTGCCATATCTTCAGGCCCCGGCCCGCCGATGATTTTACCCGCACAATACAGCTCAACACGATTGCACGTCGAGAGCAGAACAAATTCAGCATCACCGAATCTGCCCTTCAACCGCCTTAGTGCATTGACAATCCTGGCGGAATCGAATGCTAATCTCTCACGAATATCTATCGGAGCCGTCTTATGATTTAGTCCTACAACCGCTATCTTCATTTCGACTTACTTTTATTTCAACCGTATTGACATCGTTCCTGGTAAAATTATGTTTCGTTCCACAAAAAACAGCAACTCCCGCAATAGCGAACAGTATCATAAAAAAAACCACCATTGTTATGTACGCCATCACTTTTCCCCTTAAGGGGACGATATACTGCAAGAGCAGTATTATCGCCAACAGCAGCCAGGCCGCTGCGATGAGAACTATTTTGGCGTCTGTCAGCCAGTCGAGAAAACTTATTCCAAGTGCAGCCGACTTTACCGCCGCCAGCCCCACCCCGCTCGCCAGTCCGAATGTAATCAGTACAAAACATGCTTTTATTCCAAACAGGTTGAGACGTTCGAGTTTCTCGAAATTCGGTACTTTGCCGAGCACCTGCATAACTTTTTTTTGCTTGAGCTTGCGTCTGCCGAGTAAATAAAGAAATGCACTTGCCGTCGCAAACGCTATCGATGCTCCGCCGAGAATCATTGCCACGCCGTGTGCGATTGCCCAGGGTGTAGCTGCGACGGCAAAAGGCTCTGATGCGGGCTTGGCGACAATCCCAGCCATCAAAATCATCGCCAGTATTATCCACACCATCACCGAACCGAACCACACCTGGCGAATAACTATGCTGAAGAAAAGGTATGTCAGGGCGAACACTATGGTAAGCACAATCATAGATTCGAACAAGCCCGTAAGCGGAACAGCTTTTATCGCAACCGCCCTGAATATCAGCATCACCGCCTCCAGCACTACAGCCAAAGATACCAAAGGCGTAAGTAAATGCCGGCATTTTTCCCTGGCGGCGGACAACTGTAAAGCCCCCACTACCGCCGCTGCGAGATATACCGCTACAATACAAATAAAGACAATCAATTCAGATATTGGCAATCCGGACATAGTAGATTCTCGTTTCTCGTTTCTCGATACTCGTCTCTCGATACCCTTCTTTTACGAGTATCCAGCATCGAGTATCGAATACCCAGTTCACTTTAAGCTTTCTTTGATATATTTTGGCGCAACCTTCTTGAGTTCTCTTTCCGTAACCAGCAGCCGATATTCAGTAACCCCGCAGGCCTTACTCATCCGCTCAACTGTATTCTGTACATCCTCCGCTGTTGCGCCGTGAACCATAGTATAAATGTTATACAGCCAGTTTTCACTGATATCCCGCTCGTAGGCATGACTGACCTCTTCGAATCCAGCCAATATTTTGCCCACTTCTTCGCTGCGGTCGGATTGGGCCTGCCAAACTACCATTGCCCCCGCCCCTAACCCGACTTTGAAATGATTCACTATCGCTCCAATCCGGCGCAGCCGGCCCTGCTGTTTCCATCGCTGCAGAATCGTCAGTAATTCATCCGTCTCAATGCCTATCCGCTCAGCGGCGTCTTCGTATGGCCTAAGAGTATCAGGCAATCCATCCTGAAGAACAGCTAACATTTTTCGCTCAACATCAGAAAATTCCATTTTTTTACAAGTCCCTGTCAGAAAATTTGATTATTGATTATTATTAGATTGTAATTTATAAACTATCAACAATCAATAATCAATATAAGGCAGGTAGGTTGAATGAGACAGATTACAATAGCAAGCCGTGGCAGTAAACTTGCCCTAAGACAAGCTGATATCGTTAAGACATCCCTCGAAAAGCTCCATCCTGACATTGAAATTTCCATAGTGAAAGTAACCACGAAGGGCGACCGTGATAAATCGGATTTTCTGTACAAATCACAGTTGAGAGGTTTATTTACTTCAGAGGTCGAAAAAGCGGTATTGGACGGCCGTGCCGATTTGGCGGTCCACAGTCTCAAAGACCTGCCCACCGCCGAGACGGCTGGCCTCGTAATCGCTGCAATACCGGAAAGGCAAGTCGTTGCCGACGCCCTGATTGCTTCAAAGCAGCTTCGCTCCCTCAGCGATTTACCGCCCAACTCCACGGTCGGAACATCGAGCTTACGCCGCATCGCTCAACTGCACCACTTAAGAGCTGACCTGAATACTGTCCCGTTGAGAGGAAATGTTGAGACCAGGGTCTCTAAAGTTGCATCAGGCAATCTTGAGGCGGTAATCGTCGCCTGCGCGGGCCTGTACCGGCTCGGCCTTGAAGAGCACATATCCGCCGTTCTCGACCCTGAAGAATTTCTCACCGCACCCGGCCAGGCGGCCTTAGCCATTCAGATTCGCACCGACGACGCTGAACTGATGCAACTGGTCTGTCAACTTGATGATAAGCCGACCCGAATAGCGGTCGAAGCCGAAAGATGCGTGCTTGCCGCCACTCACGGCGGCTGCAGCATACCTCTGGGAGTCTATGCGAGGATTGAGGCCGGGCAGATGCTGATTGATGCGATGATTGCAGATGTGGACGGCGGCAATTTCATCAGACGCTCAGCCGCAAGCCCTGTTGACCAGGCCAAAAGCTGCGCCGAAAAACTTGCCGAGCAACTGCTCAACGCAGGCGGGCGGGAAATTCTCGACCGGATTAGAGCCGACCAAAACAATTCCAATGACGGGAATTAGCCGGGCGGCAAAACCAGTTAGTTCGAAATCGTTTTGTATTGACAAATTCGGCTTTCAGGCATATATTTGTGGTCGTGGTTTGATTCACGAGACACGATTCACGAATCACGATTCACGATTCACAAATTTGCGGGTGTAGCTTAGTGGTAAAGCTCCAGCCTTCCAAGCTGGTCACGAGGGTTCGATTCCCTTCACCCGCTTTAAGTTGTAAAATTGTTTTATTCAGACATTTCTATACTTTCTTGAAACCACCTGCCAAAGTCATTTCGAGCGCCTGTCGAGACGGGGCCTCGCCACGGCTGAAAGGCCTCGCAAAGGCCGAAGCTGCCAAAGTCATTTCGAGCGAGCCAAAGGCGAGCCGAGAAATCTGTTTATTTAATAGATTTCTCCACTTTGTTCGCTTCGCTCCCTACGGTCGAAATGACAAATTTTCAACAGGGCAACCTTTCTATGAAATCCCTGGCTTCGGATTGGTTGTTGCAAAATTTATAGCGTCCTGTGGAAAATGGGCAGAGGGGCTGTTGAAAAATTCGAGATTGCTTCGCCTCTACGCTCCTCGCAATGACACAAAGTGTGATTCTTCTGTCATTGCGAGGTCTGCAAAGCAGGCCGTGGCAATCTCAAACCTTAGTTCGGGGGGGCGGGGGGGGCAACAGCCCCGCAGACCCCTAAAAAAATAATTGGACTCCCCAAAGCCTCGTGTCTTTATAAATACTCTTTTATACGTAAATCAGCCCTTTTTCAACGAAGGTCCTATAATAAAATTTTTAAAAAACTTTGAAAAAAATGTTTTTCTGTGTTGACTCGGTGGTAAGAAGTGGTATGCTTTCCCATATTAGGCATAACAAGTGGGACAAATGCCATGCTTTTATTAACAGGCGAATATCAACACGTAGTCGATGGGAAAAGCAGAGTCCTCATCTCAAACAAGCTGCGGAACCAAATTGACGTCGATGAACACGGCAGCAATTTCTATCTTGTCCTCGGCTCAAACGGCATACTTTGTTTATATCCTGAAAAATATTTTGAGCAAATAGTCCTCGCCGTTGCACCCGGGTCCGCTGCGCCGGATGAGGCCGTGGCGTTCGAGCGAATAAGTTTTGCTTTGACCAGCAAGGTGGAACTGGACGCCCAGGGCCGATTGCTCTTAAACGAAAGATTGCGAAAGAGGGCGGGACTGAAAAACCATATTACCCTCGTTGGCGTCAGAGACCATATCGAACTGTGGAACAGTGAAAACTGGGAACAGTATCTTACAGACCATATGGCTCAATACCAGAAACAGATGTTGCAGGCGCGACAGATTGTCCTGCAAAAAGAAAGCCGGGAACACTAACCTTTAAAGAGGAGGCAAAATGATTGAAGCCAATTTGAATGATTGTCAGATTGTAGAGAGAAGTATCACTGGCCAGAGAGCAATTGATGAACAGACCTTTGCCTCGCTGACAATTCTTACTGAACGGCTGGAACGTTTGAAAAAACTCGGTAAGACTTTTTCTAACGTTACATTTTCGCCCGCTGTTAAGAAACTTAAAGCTCAGAAAAACGCCGTGGCCGTGTGCTGAAAATCGCTATCCGTGTTGCGCTGGTTTACATCACAGAGAGCGTCTTGTCGCAAGGGAGTACAAAATTGGATTTACTGATTCAGAAGTGAATGCCTCGGCAGTAGAACATATACCGGTTCTTGCAGAGACATTAGCCGAACAGATAAACTTACCGCCGGATGGGGTAATGGTCGATGCGACCATAGGACAAGGAGGTCATAGTTTCCTGTTCGGCCAAACACTGGGCCCTGAGGGACTGATTTTAGGTCTGGATATGGATAAAGATTCAATCCGAAGGGCCCAATTAAAATTAAAGGACCTTGCTTGTAAGATTATTCTGCTTCATTCGAATTTTTCTCAAATCAGCGAGCAAGTCCATAAGCAAGGTATAGAAAAAGTAGATTTTATATTAGCGGATTTGGGCCTCTGCTCAGCACAGTTGACCAACGTCGAGATGGGGCTGAGTTTTCTTCACGATATGCCGCTCGATATGAGAATTGATAAAAGATTAAAGACCACTGCTGCCGATATAGTTAATAAAGCAGATGAGAAATCCTTAGCTGATTTGATTTATAAGTTCGGACAGGACAGAGCTTCACGACGGATTGCACGGTTTATCGTGCATCATCGTCGCGGCGAGCCGATAACCACGACCGGCCAATTAGCAGCGATAATCTGCAGGGCGCTGAGCAAGCCCGGACGAAAGCGAAGGGCCAGGATTCACCCGGCAACCAGAACTTTTCAGGCGCTTAGAATTGCGGTCAATAACGAGTTGGAGAATTTGGCCGAATTGCTTGCCTCAGCGCCAAAACTGCTGAAGAGAAATGGTTATATAGCGGTCATTAGTTTTCACAGCCTGGAAGACAGATTGGTTAAGAACGATTTTAGGCAAAATAAAAAGGATGGTATTTACAGAATCATCACGAAAAAACCGATTGTGCCATCCCGGCAGGAAATCGTAGGAAATCGGCGAGCAAGGAGCGCAAAATTAAGAATAGCACAATTGAGTTCATAGTTCAGGGTTCGTGGTTCATAAGTCTATGAACAATGAACCCATTCAATGGAGTTTTGTTTATGACTTCCGACGCTAAGATTGGATTGCTGTTAGGCCTGGTTTTTATATTTATAATTGCATTTATAATCAATGGGCTGCCAAGCTTTCGCAAGGATACAAACAATAACGTACTAACTACCACCGCAGTTGGTTTGCAGAATAATCTGCAGGGTCTTGGGACCAGGGAGCGTAAAGTCAGCCGTGAGGTTATCAACCAGAATATTCGCTCCATAAGGCCGCTGCCGAACAGCATTTCGGCAGAGGAAAAAACCAGAAAAGCCATTGAAATCAAGCCGGTTGCTCCAGCCCTGTCGCCGTCGGCTGTCGCTAAAAAAAGCAGACTCTACAATCCTGAGTCCGCGGAACCAACTTTGCCAAAAGCTTATGTTGTCAGCGCCGGTGACAACCTGGCTGTTATAGCCAAAAAAGTTTACGGCCCTCAGGATGGCAATAAAAGAATAAATATCACGCGGATATTTAAGGCCAATGCCAGGTTTATGAAATCGCCTGATGAGATTTATGAAGGCCAAGAGCTTATCATACCGCAGCTGTCGGCTTCGGCGCCGGGTAAAAATAAAATTGCGAGCGTCTTTTCCACTATGGAGTTTGCAAAGGTTGATTCCATCGGCAAAAGACATCTTTCGACCGATATCCGCCGAGCAAAACGAAGTAGTCGATACCTCGTACAGGAAGGTGACAGTTTATGGCGAATCGCCGCTGAGCAGCTCGGAAACGGCAGTCGCTACAGTGAAATAGCTGAACTGAATGCTGATATTTTAGACGACAATGACAGTCTTTCTGTCGGGATGCGTTTGAAGTTGCCGGCTCGATAAAGTGTTTATAAGAATTGAGAATCGAGAATTAAGAATCGAGAGTCGAAACGGTTAATCATTCTAATATCCTTTTTTTCTCTGTGATCTCGGCGTTCTCAGCGGTTAATCCTTTATTATGAGGTCCCGATTTCGCTTTGTTTTTGTTGTTTTCTACTTTACAGCTATTTTGATTTTCACCGTCTATCTGCGTAGTGCCAACAATCGCATTTTCTATAAGCTTTGTACCATTAATACCGAACAAAGCCGGCTGAAACAACAGCTTGGCAGCAAACAACTACAGTTGGAAAGTTTAATAAATCCCGCTGCCGTCTCGCAGCGCCTTGGCAAGTAGTGCCTTGTAAATTGTAGCTCTGAACTTAACCGTCTTCAGCGGGACTTTTAGACAGGATTAACGCAGAGACTTTTTAGACAGGATTACAGGATTGACAGACAGAATTATTTCTTTTTGAATTTATCCTCTTCATCCTGTTATCCTGTCTCTTCTGTCAAAAAATACAAATGCCTATGCAATTAAATTGAACGGGATACGAATTGAAAAGCGTCCGCTTCATCACTATCTTTTTGCTGTTTCTGATTGCAGCATTTCTGTTACTGGCGGGGCGGTGTTTTTATCTGCAGTTTCTCAGGAACGACTATTATTATTCCATTTCCACAAAACAGCAGCAGAAGCGCACAACGCAGAAACCTCAGCGCGGCGTGATTCTCGATTGTCGTGGCAGAGTGCTTGCCGCAAGCAATAAAATTCAGACCATTTTTGCCGAGCCGCGAATCATAAAAAGGCCCAAAAGCATCTCTACCAAACTTGCTCCTATTATGGATATGGGCGCACACGAAATCTGCAAACTCATCACGGAGAGCAAAAATCCGGGCTTTGTAAAAATCAAGGTTGGCGCCGAGCCGAACCAGTGCACTGCCGCCGGCAAAATTTATGGTATCGGCGTTCAATCTGATTGGCAAAGGTATTACCCGATGGGGCCGTTGGCGGCACACGTTGTTGGTTTTACAAGTGTTGACAATCAGGGTTTGGGCGGTATTGAATTACAATACGACAAAGAACTCGCCGGTTCTGCGGGCCAGAATACATTCTTCGCCGATTCACTTCGCCGGCCCATTCGGCTAAAACAACAAAGCAGCGTTTTGAGCGATGGCGTCGGGATTATTTTGACTCTTGATGCCACCATTCAGCAGTTTGCACGAGCCGAACTGCTCAAACAATACGAAAGTTACGAGGCCGAGTCGGCTGTAGCGATTGTGGCTGAGCCGGCGACCGGGGCGATATTGGCTATGGTTTCACTGCCCTGTTTCGACCCTAA
Organism: uncultured bacterium; assembly: GCA_913009355.1. Lineage (GTDB taxonomy): Bacteria > Planctomycetota > Phycisphaerae > Sedimentisphaerales > Anaerobacaceae > CAJVYK01. Next base: position 13,353 of record CAJVYN010000002.1, read on the forward strand.
CGACATCCGCTCTGCCGAGCCGAATAATCTCCGCAATCGGGCGATAACCGATCAGTTCGAGCCGGGCAGTTTGCTAAAGCCGATTGCTGCTGCAATTGCAATCGATGCCGGCGTTGTAGAGCCGAACGAAAAAATCTTCTGCGAATATGGTAACTACCGCGGCAAAGGCTTTGGGCGAATCGGCGAATACGGAGATCACAGGTTCGGCAATCTGACAGTACGCCAAATTCTGGTCCGTTCCAGTAATATAGGAATGGCCAAAATCGGGCAAAGAACCGGTAAAGAGACGCTTTATAGGGGCCTGAAGCTTTTCGGTTTCGGCCAAAAAACGGGCATCGACTTGCCCGGCGAAGCAGACGGACTCTTGTGGCCGGTAAAAAAGTGGACAGGATACAGCATAACTCGAATACCTTTTGGCCAGGAAATTTCCGTAACTGCGATTCAACTGGTTCGAGCTTTCTGCGTACTTGCCAATGGCGGCCGCCCAGTCCGCCCGTTCCTGGTCAAGGCAATGGTGGGAAACGACGGACAGCTCGTCGCTCGTCGCTCGTCGCTCGTCGCTCGAGCCGCGAGTCACGGGGCACGAGTCACGGGGCACGAGTCACGAAATCGGGCATCGGCTGTTGGCTTCATCATCAAACCGGAAGTTGCCCGCTGGATTGTTACTGATGCCCTGGTTGGCGTAGTTAATGAAGGAACGGGCAGGAAAGCTGCACTGGAAAAATGGCAGGTATTCGGCAAGACCGGAACCGCTCAATTAGCTAAGAGCGAGTCAAGAGGTTATTCGGATAGCGACTATGTCGCTTCTTTTATAGCAGGTGCGCCGGCCCGGAACCCAGCCGTGGTGGTTTTAGTTTCGATACGCAAGCCAAACATCAAACTCGGCAAAGGTTATACCGGCGGAACCGTAGCCGCCCCGGTAGTTGCCAAGATACTTGAAAGAACTCTGAATTATCTCGAGAATCGTGGTTTGTAAATCGTGTACCCGCCGTGAGGCGTGCTGCGCAGTGAATCAAGCTGCAAACCACGAATCACAAACCCCCGATATATTCAGCTTCGATGCAGAACTGTATGATGTCACGGGCTAAAGGTGCAGCGTCACCTGAACCGCTTTGTCCGCCTTCGACTACGACTGCAATTGCAATGCCTCGGCCTGTGCCGTCTTCAGCAAAACCAGCAAACCATGCATTGTCCGGCTCTTGTGTTGAGCCGGTCTTTCCGTAAACCTTTATGTCCTGCCCGACAAAACCGGCAGGGGCAAATTCCTTGTAAGCTGTTCCGCCCGGCTCGTTGACAACGCTGCTCATACCATCGCGAACAACATCCAGCGTTTGGGGTGAGATATCGAGGGCTGCGACCTCGGAATTATGCATTTCCTTAAACAGTCTCGGCTGTTTAAGGACTCCGCCTCGTGCAATAGCTGCCATTGCGTTTGCCACCTGAAGCGGTGTAACCCGCAAATTCCCCTGACCTATACCGAAATATCTTCTCTCCGGCGGTACAATTATGCCTTCAGGATTGCCGGATGAAATTGTTCCAGGCGATTGTCTTAAATCTCGCGCCACGAGCGACGAGCGACGAGCGACGAGCGACGAAATTTGGCCGTAGCCAAATTTGAACAGCCATTGCTGTAAAACCGATGGGTCGATTCTGTCGGCGAGTCGGGAAAAATATATATTGCAACTGCCCTTGATGGCGTTGCGGGCGTTGTTGCCGCCGTCGTATTCCCATTTATCATCGTGACCGGAGTGGTATTTATTGTATATCCAGCAGCTTGGCCAGCCATTGGGTGCCTTTTGAGCCGGGCAGGGGATAATCTCGTCCGGAGTAATTTTTCCTGTTTCAAGCCCGGCGATAAGAATCAGGGGCTTTACAACTGAGCCGGGCGGGTACAGCTTATTTATCGCCCGATTTCGCAACGGCTCGTTAGGATCAGCCGCCAGAGCGGCGTAGTCATACCTGACACGGTTCAAATCGAAAGCCGGCATCGAAACCAACGCCAGAATATCGCCTGTCGCAACGTCAATGACAACCACTGCGACAGCGGCTTCGCAGTTCCGGTTATGTGTACAATCTGCCAGATAATTCTCTATTCTCTGCTGAAACTCAATATCGAGTGTCAGCGAAACATCTTTACCAAACTGGGTTTCGGTTCGATTCACCACCTTACGGTCTATGTCATAAATAACTTCGCCGCGTCTGCCGCGAAGGATAGTTTCGCAGACATATTCGACTCCGTCTTCCCGTCCGCAAACCTCGTCTTCCAGATAGCTCGATAATTTATCGCCTGCGAAAAGCTGCCTGTCCGTTTCCTGTGTCGCCGGGCCGACCCAGCCTATTGTTTGAGCGGCGGTATCGCCGTAAGGATAAACCCTGTGTGCTTTCGGCAGAATTCGGATTCCATCAACGTTCATAAACTCCAGTTGAGCGGTAAAAATATCGTCGTCGGTTTTTAACTCCAGTAACGGCCAGGTTTTGTCCATTTCCGCAATGTCATCGACTTCTCTCACAAGCAGAAGCCGCCGGTCTTCATCCGGGAATTTCTTTTTGAAATCCGCAATTGCCACTGATAATGGAATGCTGTTTATTCTGTTATTATATTTTTCAAGTATATTTGAATTAGGGTCATTTCGTCTCCAGGCCAAAAAAGTGCGTAAATTCCATATTCGGTTGTTTATTGTTTTAATTCTGTTCTCGATATCTGCACGTTCGAGACCAAAGTACGTACATTTGTCGATTATCTGCTGCAAATCCTCAAGCCCGGTTTGCAGTTCTTTTTCCACCTCAGCCGATGCGATGGCTGCGTCGTCCCGCCTGGCGGCCTTTAACAATTTTGCCCGCCTGAGACGCTCGTCCATAAAGCAGCTTAGTCTGTAATTTATATGCAGTTGAAACTGCGGCTCATCACCAGCTAATACCTTACCCTTCCTATCGAGTATTTTGCCTCTAACGGTTCCAAGCTGCCGTGACATGCTTCTTTGGCGCTTTAGTTTTGCGATATCATCCTGAATAGACGAGTCAGGCAGAAGCTGCATTTGTGTCAGGCGAAGCAAACAGAGAAGCAGTAAGCAGGCGCTTAGGATTATAAAAATTTTGATTCGTTTATCATACATCGTAATTAAGCTGAAAACTGAAAGCTAAGTGAACTAAAGTGAGCTAAAGTGAGCTAAAGTTAAAAAATATTCCACAACTTTAGGCACTTCAAACTCGCTTTCTTATACGCATCCACCAGGCGGATGGCAAGAATAAAAACGGCCCCACCACGCTTGAGTACAGGGCTGTCCCAAAGAGAGAAACGAATATACCGGATGTTGTCGGCTGGCCTTTCAGAAGGCTTAAAAGATAGACCATAGCGCCTGCCAAAAAGCCGGTGATAAATATCGCAAGCGACTGATAAGGCATTTTTCTGATAGTAATAATGCGGCCCAGGTATGCCAGAGCCGTACCGAGAAGGCCAAAGCTGAGTATTCGCGGTCCCATTGCAGAGCCAACAATAATAATATCAGCAGCAAAACCTATCGTGAAAGAAGTTATAATCGCCTCGGTGGTGCTGCAGTAGATAGCAAAAAAGACCAGAAGGATTAACAACAAATCGGGCTTGATATTTGTAACGGCAATGGTATCGATCAGGCTGGCTTGCAGCACGGTAACCAAAGAGACAAAAACTGCAAACCGAAACCAACGCATTTAGACATCCTCAGCTAAAGTTCAAAAATACCTGAAACAAAAAAGAATAAAAAATCAAAATGCAAAAATTAAAATTAAGGAAGTCGTTGCCGCAAAGCGGCAACTCCACAATTTTGATATTTAATTTTTAATATTTGATTTACTTTAGCTCACTTTAACTCACTTATCATTGTGGATTCATTATGATTACGGCTACGTCGTTTAGTCTTTCTATATCACAGACAGGTTTGACCGTTATATCCCAAAGTGAGGGATTTTCATCGTCTCTTTTGCATTGGGCTACTCTTCCTGCAATCAGCGGGACGTCCAGAAATCCCGGTTTTTTATTTGCTAAAACGATATCGCCTGTTTTGACTTTGTATTTTATCGGCAGTAATGGAACTCTGGCTGTATTGCCGTTACCCTGCATTACTCTGCCCACGCCCGCTATTTTCACTGCTATTTTGCTCGTTGAGTCAGTAACCAGTTTAACCTGAGCTGTGCGGGAGGAGACCTCGGATATGGTTCCGATGATACTGTTGTCACCCAGAACGAACTGGTCTTTAGCCAGTCCGTCGATTTGGCCGCGGTTGATAATAAGCTCACCGCGCGATTCGTCAACAGTAACAGTGATAACGTCGGCTAACACAAACTTCACACCCTCCCAAACATATCTATTGTACAGTCCTGACAGCTTTTTGACCTTTTGACGTTCCTGGAGCAGCTCTTCTCTAAGGTTGGCAATATGGTTTTGGTACTGGGATTCTCTACGGCTGATAATATCTGTAAGCGGTTGCTGCGCACGCGTCGAAAGCGTAAAGTTTCTACCGATACTCAGAGGCCATCGAAAAATGCGAGCGAAAGTGAACTGGAATTTATTTGTCAGCCTTTGGGGGGCAAAGAGAAAAATAAGCCCGGCTAACGTAAACCAGGTAAGTAACATTGTTCTGGAGACTTCTGTTCGCTTCCTTGCCATTATCGTATTGCGTATTGCATACGTTGTCGGTTTTTTACGCTATACGCATCACACACACACCGCCCGACGAATTATTCCCATCCGTACTCGCTGTGGTCCATAGTGTCTTTCCACAATTCCAGGTTTTCCAGGTACACGCTGGTCCCACGGGCTACTGAACTGAGGGGGTCCTCCACCCTTTCGACTTTCAAGCCGGTTGCATTTGCCAGCACTGTATCCATACCTCGCAGCAGTGAAGCGCCGCCGCAAATATGTATGCCGTTATCAATCAAATCGGCTGCCAATTCCGGCTCAGCCTTTTCCAGCGTCAATGTAACTGCATCTATTATCGAAGCGATCGGCTCTTTAACCGCTTCGCGAATTTCCTCACTTGTTATAACTATTTTTCTCGGCAGGCCCGATATGGTATCTCTTCCGGCCACATCCATTGTCAATTCCTCTTCCAGCGGGGCGGCGGAGCCGATTTGTATCTTGACTTTCTCAGCTCTTGCTTCACCTATAAGCAGGTTGTAAGTCTTTTTGAGATGATTAATTACCGCTTCATCCATATCGTCTCCCCCAATACGGATTGACTCACAGGTAGCGATGTCGGCCAGGCTCATTATAGCCACTTCCGTAGTTCCGCCCCCGATATCGACAATCATTGAAGCGGTAGGGTCTGTAATCGGCAGTCCACAGCCGATTCCAGCCGCCATTGGCTCATCAACCAGATAGACCTTACGGGCTCCTGCACGCTCAGCACTATCGATGACCGCACGGCGTTCGACAGCCGTTATTCCGCTTGGCACAGCAATTACCACTCGAGGCCTGACCAGGCTGCCCCTGCCATGCACCTTCCTGATAAAATAGCTCAGCATCGCCTCGGTGATTTCAAAGTCGCTGATTACGCCGTCCTTTAGAGGTCTTATCGCACTGATTGAGCCGGGTGTTTTGCCTAACATTTCGCGAGCAACCAAACCAACCGCCTCGCCATTATTCAAAACAATATTGGTTCCTTTGCGAACGGCAACTACGGAGGGTTCATTGAGGACAATACCTTTACCACGGACACATACCAGCGTGGTACAGGTACCCAAATCGATACCCATATCCATACTGAACCAGCCTAATATTGTGTCCAGCAGCACTTTCGACTCCCTTCTCAATTCTTAATTGACTAACCGGCCATTTTTATATACTAAAAAAGTGGAATTGTCAACCCCGTTAAAAAAATTCCCTTTTTGTGCCTCTGTCCTCTCAATAGCCGGATTCCCAACGGGATGTACACACTCTCCCTTGTTATACAATTTCTCAGGGTCAATAGTACTACAGCACAACTTATGTAAAAAAACCGCCTTTACAGCTAAAAAATCAAAGATTAAAAAGCAAAATGACAAATCAAAATTCAAAAATAGGGTTTTCGCTCCATAGCTGGCTATCAGGCCTCAACTGCCAACCGTACGTCGGTTATCAAGAACTATTATTTTTGATTTTTGCATTGTAATTTTGATTTTTGCATTTTGATATTTAATATAAATTGGTGTATCTGCTTATATGTCAATATGTTATCACTATTAGTAAAACCGTAACTTGCGCCGTAGTAATAGTCAGCTACGGCATTTTGAATAGTGTGCCATACTGAAAATAGCACTTGTAAGCAACAAATGCTGCGGTAGCCAGCACCACACAAAACACCAGGGCGAGAATAGCCGTATAAACGTTACTGGAAGCGATTACCCTTCCGCCACGATTTTGCCCATCAGGACTCATATGCCAACCTCATAATAAATCAGTTACAGATTAGTGGATACACTATCACCAACTTTTGGCTGTTGCTGCACAAGTTCCAGGACACCAACGGCCTCTTCGGCATCAACGTCTATGATAAGAATATCACAAAGAAACTTATCACCACGGGTAACGTGGAATTTCATACCCTCTTTGACACCGTCCGCAGAGCCGATAGATATGCTGGCCATAGAATTTTTCAAATCCACTTTGGTTACCAACCCCTGCAGGGCAATATCTCTAACGCCGAGCATAGCCGGCCGGGCTGTGTCTCTTTTCTGTGTAACCGCCACAGGGGCGGCAACGGCTTCGCCAAGCGGCAGTAAGAGTTGGTCTAACTTGCTTTGCAATTCGGACTTTTCTTCGAGCAGTTGTTTTCTTTCTGTTTCCAGTGTCTTTATTATCGCCATTTTCTCAACAAAAGCGGTTGTAGTCTCATTGAGTTGTCTGCGTTCTTTGATTTGTTCAGCCTGAACTCTATTTAGCTCCTCGAGGGTGTTTTTTAATAACTGTCCCTGCTTATCGGTAGTTTGGTAGAAATCTTTTGTTATGCTTGTCCAGCTATTTACCTTCTGAAGCAGGCCCGCTTTTTCTCGCTCAGCTTCGTCGAGTTTAGCTTGTAGTTCCGTAAATTCTACTTTGAGTGAGGCAATTTCGTTTTTCAGCTTGTCCTGCAACTGCTGGCTTTTGGCAATATTTTCGCTTAACTGCCTCTTGGCGCTTTTCTCATTCTCTTTTGCGGCATCGAGTCTGGTTTTAAAAATCTTGTTCTGTTGCTTGAAATTGTCAGCAGTGGCAACGTAAGTTACCACAATACCACAGAGGAAAATTGAAGATAACGTCAATAAAACTATTAAAATCTTTGTAAGTGTACTCAAGATCAGCTCCTTTCACCAACCGTATTTCAAACCGCCTGTTACCGGTGCAAATTGCACATCACAGCTCATTATGCCATATAAGTAATATATTCTACGCTTCAGACCCGGAAAGGTCAAGCTATTTTTAGTAAATACGCATTTTAGCAAATACGCAATAAATACGACAAAATAGGCAAATAGGCGGTTAACCGGAGTTTTTTCTGCCAATCATAAGCAGGGCCTCAGCGGATTTGTTTCCCATTATACACTGAAAGAACCGCCTTGGCAGCGGCAATACGAACGAGTTTTGACTCACTTCGGAGCATTTGCGGCAAAAATTTTGTAAGAGACGCTGTGCCGATTTCCCCTATCGCCAGTGCCGTCCGCACCTTAACACGTTCGGCATCCTTTTTATCCAGGCCGCGGGCGAGATTTTTCCTGAAAACTTTGAGCACCTCCAGTTCTCCGCTGCGGTCGCCGAGTTTGCCGAGATGTTCGGCTGCGGCCAGGCGAACCTCCAATACATCATCATCCAGCATAATAATCAGGGAATCTTTGGCCTGTGCAGTTCCCAGTGCCCCCATTGCCCTTATACCCGTAACTCTATCGTCAGCGTAAACGCTTATGAGCATTGTCCACAACTTCGGATATAGTCGCTCATCGCCGAGCATTGCAATGGCTTCTGCCGCCTGAAATCTGACCTTATCATCCGAATCATTGCGCCGCAAGGCCCAGTATAAAAACTTTAGTACGCTTTGGTCGCCGCTCTTGCCCAGCAGTAAAGCGGCGTTGGCTCTGATTGTCTGATCGTTACTGGCTATCGCTTTACGAAGGATATCAAAGCTTTCAGCAGAGCCAAGCCTGGCTGCGGCATAAGCGGCGGCAATTCTGACGTTCCCATCTTCATCTTTCAATAATTCCATAATTTCGTTTTTCGCCAGGGAGTATTGCAAATCGCCCACAGCCAGAGCTGCCAGAAATCTAACCTCCTCATATTCATCTTTTAGTAATCGCTGCACTTTAGGCATTAACACGATTTGCCTGGTATCTGCGACAACTTCGATTGCCTTAGGCCTGATTCGTGGGTCATCGTCGGCCAAACCATCCCGAACGATTTGGATAGCTTCAGCTTTGAGGTCATCGATACGGACGTTATTAGGAAAGCCTATAGTTCTTTGCAGCGATTCATTGCAGCCCAAGACTATAAAAGCTAAAAGCACAAAGCTAAAAGCTAAAAGCCATAACTTAAAATTCATATCTTTCGACTTCGCCTCAGGACAAGCTTTTACATTTTTCATTTTTTACTCCTGCTGTTTTTCATTTTCCACTTTAGGATTTGTAAATAAATTAGGTTTCGTTTTTGGCTGAGCGAGGACGAGGCTGGCAAGGAAGTAAAATGCAGGCCTACTGGTGGGTAGCCCGAATTTTACTGACGCCGCCAGCCGAAGCCACAGCCAGCCAAAAATGGAAGATAATTTATTTACACATCCTTATGCCCGCTGCCATTATGAGCAAACACAAGCCGAGAGCACAACAAAAATCCAGCCATTGCCCGTTCCTGCTAAAAAAGGTGGTTCTTTTATCTATCGGCACTCTATCGACAAACCATCCAGCACAACCCGTCCGCTTCATAGCCTGGCGCGGTAAACTGCCAGCCAAAAAACCATCTCTTATACGCCCGAGCGTATCAACCAGACAGCTTATACCCGTATTAACGCTCCGCACAACAGCCAGTCTATTTTCGACCGCCCTGAAGGCGTAGACAGCTGCGTGCTGGGACAATTCCGTACTGGGAAAAACTTTTTTATTTTTGAATCGTACGAACCAGCCGTCGTTACTTATATTTACCAGCCAGTCAAGTCGCTTTCGGCCCTGCTTATCTACTGCAAATCTTCGGGCAATTGCAGGGACGGTACCCTCATAACAAATCATCACGCTGAATTTGTAAACCCGCTCCTTTTGACCCTCACCGCTGACCATTTCAAAAACGGTGTATTCGCTGCCGTAATCGAGCGTATAATCGTAATCGTATGGCGTAAATTTCATCAAAAGTTTATGAAGCCAGGGGGCGCTCTTCTTAAAGGGTACCACTTCACCGAAGGGAACCAGATGAATTTTATTGTACTTTTCTTTTGCCTGTTTTCCATCGGGCTTGTAAAGAAACGCTGAGTTATACCTGGCGAGATAGATACTTAAGCCATCATTTCGCCGCCTGATTTGGCCGCCGGGCGCACCTACGAGCACATAGGCCGTATTTTTCGAATGTTCGCTGAGGGCCTTGTCGAATTTTTTTTCAGTCTCTGAAGAAACCAGAAACGGCCATACTCCCCTATCTAATATGGCCTGGGCCATTGTCTCCGGCCAGACGATTAGTTCAGCGCCGGCCCTGGCACTTGCGTAACTGTCCTGCAACAGCCCATCAAATATCACACTATCTGCCTGTCCCGATTCCTTAACCGACTGCGGAACGTTCGACTGCACTGCGGCGACCAATGGTCCTGCTTCGACGAATTTATCCGATTGATTTATTCTCCATCGCCCATAAATTACAGCGGCAATCACTGCACCACACACCAGGGCCGTTTTTAGAAGATTACTGATTTTGAAAAGGTTTTTCCCACCGGCGGCAATTATCAGCTCAGCTATCAATCCATTGACCATTGCCACCAGAAACGAGACCCCAGCTGCGCCGAATATGTCTGCTATCTGGATGAGTGTGATATTTTGATACTGGCTGTGAGCCAAAAATCGCCAGAAAAAACCACCTAAGAAAAGACCCTGCAGCCGCTCGGCCCCGACGAACAACACCGGCACAGCGAGGAACAGCGGTATCTTTTTTTCTCTGCAATATCGCAAAGCAACAGCAAGTATCGGCCAGAGCAGCGCCATATAAAAACAGAAAGCCAGCCAGCCGGGCAGTGTAACCGGATAAACCCAGTATAAATTGCCGAGCCAGTAACAAAGTGAAACCAGATAGGCAATAAGTGCCAGGTGTTTAGTTTTTGCAACCGGCGAGCAGGCAAGAATGAAAGGTACCAGCACTATCCACGCCAGCGGCGCCCAGCTAATCGGCGGCTGAATAACCGTCAGCATTAGCACGCTGCAAACAAACAACGAACAAAGCAACACAATATGCCTTATCTTCGTGATGTTCAATTGTCGCCCTTTTAGTATTTAGCGCCAAAATTTATTTGGTTTTTTTTCGTTTTGTTTAGCCCCGCCACCTGTGGGCGGGGTCGTTTAGCCCCCAGGTTTATCCTGGGGGTTTTTGTTCGCCGCTTCGACGCTTATCTTTTTCAATTCAGCCAGGCGTTTATTTGTGTTTCCAACGTACTCTTGAGAAATTTCCACACCGACATAATTTCTTCCCTGTTGAGCCGCCACCGCTGCGGTAGTTCCCGAACCGCTAAAAGGGTCGAGCACACAGTCTCCGGGGTTGGAGCTGGCCGCTATAATTCTTTTGAGTAGCTTTTCCGGCATCTGGCAGGGGTGCCAGCCGAGACGCTCCTTGAATGTTCCGCATACCCTAGGGTATCCATTCCAGACATCGTCCGGCAGCTTGCCCGCCGGATTAGCTCGCTTGTCATTGTAAATTAACTGCCTGTCCGAGGGTACGCGAACAGCACAGTCGTTAAAAGTGAAGTTTTTTTTGTCGTTAACGAAGTAAAATATATGCGTATGTGAGCGGGCGAATTTATTTTTCGTCTGCTGGCCGAACGTATAGTGCCATATTATCCAGTTGCGCATCACAAGTCCTAAATCGTCAGCTATGATTTTCACATTCGCCGCATAGTCATCGCCTATAGCTATGTAAAACGAGCCGTACGGCTTTAAGACGTTTTTGCAGACGGCCATCCAGTCTTTCGTCCATGCGATGTAATTTTTACTTTTTACTTTGTCGTGGTATTTGTCGTATTTGTAACCGATATTAAATGGCGGGTCGGCGAAAATCAAGTCTGCAAAGGGCTTGCGAACCTTACTTAGAACCTCTATACAATCGCCGCAAATTATCTTATTGAGAAACTTTTGCATAGCGACATATTATAGATTAGCGCTGACTTTGCAAGGACAATTGCAATACGAAATCTACGGCCTGGGCCGGTTAGAAATTTCATTTTCAACGGGGCTTGATTACTTTCTGTTCTTCGAATACCTTGCCGGTCAGATAATCGGTAAAAGTTACCTTCACCGTTAATGGCCCTTCGACATTGCTGATTTTGTCGGCTACGTCAAAAGTCAATCTGTAATTGATGGTTATCAACGTGGCAAACCAGAGCTTTTTCAACTCGTCCGGCCTTACGCTCCATTGGCCGAGCAGTGCCTGGCCGTCCTTTTCGTTCAGGTCCCAGAGCTGTACATCCACCGCCCCCGCTGCTTTTACTATATCGCCCTCTTCATCGATCGGCTGTATATAGACAATCAGCTTTTCTTTTTTTCCGTCTTTGTCTTTGTCGTAGAAGTTGGTATATCTGCCGATCCTGATTTTTTGCAGGTCATAGAGATTTTCGAGTTTGACTTCAGGTTTTAAGCCGGCCAGAACTTGTACCTGTTTTTTGAATTGCTTATTTTCTGTTTTGGACTGCTCGAGTTGGCGTGTCAGTTGCGTTTTTTCTTCTCTCAACACCTGAATTTGCTCGGTCAGCGATACTTGCCGGCTGTTGGCATTTTCACAACCGCCCGCCAAAGCCAGCAGGCTGCCCGCCAGAATAATGGTTACTGTTTTCATTCGTATCCCATATCCCGCTTCACGAAATACGCTTCACGCCCCACGCTTCACGCTTCACGCTTCACGCTTCACGATTTCGGGCGCTTTCTGTAATATTCTGTCAGCCAGCCCGTAATTGATTGCTTCTTCGGCTTCGAGCCAAAGATTTCGGTCGCAATCTTTTTCTATTTTGTCCGGCTCTTGGCCTGTATGTTTGGCCAATATATCATAAAGCCGGCTGCGCAGCCGCAGTATCTCCTTCGCTTCGATATCCAAATCGGTAGCAGTGCCCTCTAATACGCCTGTGATTAGGGGCTGGTGCAGAAGCGCTCTACTGTTTGCCAAAAGGTATCGCTTATCGGCTTTGCCGCCCGTCAACAGGCACGCTCCCATACTTGCCGCCTGGCCGACACAATAAGTTGCAACATCACAGCGTAAAAACTGCATCGTATCATAGACTGCAAGCCCTGCTGTGATTGAGCCGCCCGGTGAATTGATATAAAAATGGATATCGTTCTTGCTGTCCTCATTGCTCAGAAACAGCATCTGGGCGATAATTAAATTTGCGGTTGTATCATCAATCGGGCCGCCGAGAAAGATTATTCTGTCTTTGAGCAATCTCGAATAAATATCGTAGGCGCGTTCGGTTCGGCCGCTCTTCTCAATTACTATCGGTACTAAATTTTGATTCTCTGCCATAATTCGTATCCCGTATGCGTTTTTACTTTTTACTTTTTACTTTCTTTTTTCCTTCTTCATCTTCTTCTTCGTGCAACACCTCATCAATAAGGCCGTACTGATGGGCCTGCTCAGCGGTCATATATCTGTCTCTTTCAGTTTCTTCAGCGATTTTCTCGACCGGCTGGCCGGTGTGTTTTGAAAGAATTTCGTTTATCATAGCTTTGGCTTTCAGGATTTCTTCCGCCTGGATTTTGATATCGGCTGCCTGTCCGCTAACCCCGCCCCAGGGCTGATGCAGCATAACCTTAGCGTGTGGAAGGGCATGCCGCTTGCCTTTTGTCCCGGCTGCCAATATTATCGCACCGCCGGACTGAGCTCTGCCGATGCAGTAGGTGGCAATCGGAGAGCTGACAAAACGCATAGTATCGTAAATTGCCATTGTATCGTCAACACTGCCGCCCGGGGAATTGATGTAAAGACTGATTTCACTGGCACGCTTGAGATTGTCCAGATACAGCATCTTCATAATCACTTCGGCAGCCCTCTGGTACGATATTTCACCTATCAGAAACACAATCCGGTTTTCCAGCAGCATATCGTCGAGACTCATCTGGCGGTAGCGCTGATACTGGCCGTATTGATTATACACATCAAGATGTTTGGAAATGTTTCTTTCGGGACGTTCTATAAACATTTATTATTTCCTTTATAAAAAAATGCAAACCAAGTCTTTCGACTCTGCTCAGTCCTATGGACTCCCAAGGAAGATAATACACAACACGATACCTGCTTTCACAGGCACAAGCATACACACAGCATAATACGAATATATCGGATATTTCTACTCGTCGGTTTTCTTTTTAGCTGTTGTTTTGTGTTTTGTGGGTCGTTTTTTTTCGGCAGTAGTTGCTTTCTTAGCGGTTTTTTTGGGTTTTGGGGGTTTTTTAGTTTTCTTTTCAGGCTCGATTTCTGTTATTTTCGCTGACTCCAGCAATTTAGCGATACATTTATTTTCTCTCGCCTGCAATCTGAACTGCGACAACGAGCCGTCGCGTACCATTTCCTCTCTCATTCTTTCGGGTCGCTGCCCTCGCTGAATGGCCAATTGGGCAATATGGCCGTTAAGCTCTTCTTCGCTGACATCAATATCGAGCTTTTCTGCAATTTTATCCATTATAAAAAATGTTTTAAGCTGCTCTTTAGCCTGTTGTTCACTGCCTGCCCGCAACTGCTCCATTTGCTCTTCGATCTGCTCACGGCCCAATCCTCGCGACGTTAGACTGCTGTACTGTCTTTGCAGCAGCATAGTCGCCTGGTCTGCAACAATATCCACGGGCAGGTCGAATTTTACATTGTCGAGCATATACTTGTAAATCTGTTCAGTCATTTCCGTCCGCTGCTGTGTCTCCAATCGGCTCTGCAGCGTATCACGCATTTTTTCCCGCAGCTCGTTTTCATCTTCGGCTCCGAACCTCTTGAGCAAATCCTCATTTAACGCTGCGGGTTTGAGCCATTTAATATCCTTGATGGTGATTTGGACATCTACCTTTTTGCCGCGATATTCTTCTCTGAAATATGTTTTTGGTACCTTGACGCTTGTTTGTCGCGTCTCGCCGGCCTTGGCGCCTACCAGAAGTTCATCAAGTTTTTCGACCGGTATCGCTCCGACAAAACCATTTTGCCTTACATATATCTCGATATTGTCAAGTTTCTCTTCTTCCTCCGTCCCATCGGCCTTTAGAATCGCATCAGCTATTATCTGGTCGTCAAGCTCAACTTCCTGGCCCTGTCGCGGCGTCCACACACCTGACCATTTTTGTAATTGCTCAATTTCTCTGTTGATTTGCTCGTCCGTAACTTCCAGCTTTGTCTTTTTTACCTCAATACCCTCCAGTTGCGGCAAATCGAACTCGGGCCGTACTTCGACCTCAAAATCGAACTTCAGCGGACCGGCGGCCGGCAGTTCTATTTTTTCGAAATCGATGTCCGGGTCACGAAGGACATTGAGGTCATTATCCTTGATGGCCGAATCGCTGGCATCGGCCAATAATTTCAGCTTGACCTGCTCTGTTGTCTCTTTGCCGAATCTTTTTTCCAGAAGCTGGCGGGGCGCTCGGCCCTTTCTGAAACCCGGCACCACCGCATCTTTGCGCAAGCTGTCATATTGCTCGTCGGTGGCATCCTTTATCACCTCTTCCGGTATCTCCACGCAAACCTTTTTTTTGCAGGCCCCTGCCTCTTCAATTACAACTATATTTTTCGATGCTACAGACTGCTGTTCTTCAGCCATTTCACTGCTCCCAAATTATCCGGTAACTGGTTAAATGATAACTGGTTAAACGATTACCCCTGGCCAGTTATCAAATTAAAAGCGGGTGATGAGATTTGAACTCACGACATTCACGTTGGCAACGTGACGCTCTACCACTGAGCTACACCCGCAGTAATAATCCACTATCGACTATTTATTGTTATTGAATTATGCATTATCAATAGTGGATAGTCAACAGTCAATAGTCAATTAACCAGCGGTTTTTTGCAAAATTTTCGGCCTTTATATCGGCAAAATCACCGCGGGACGATAAGCTGCAGTAAAAAATAGTAAGGGCTGTTAATTAATTTGATTCTGTAACAGGTGCTGTTCTGGGCACCTTTTTAGCAATTTCACCGAATTGGTATGAATCGATATGCAAAACGGAGCAGGAGGGATTCGAACCCCCGGTACCTTACGGTACAACGGTTTTCAAGACCGTCGCGATCAACCACTCTGCCACTGCTCCAAAATAATTGATTATTTTTTAACGTCTTTTCCAGGCCATCAATTATCGGCTTTTAACCGATTCCAGGCAAACCTTTAACTATTTTATGATTAAAAAGCTATTTTGCAAGCCAATTTGGTCTAATCGAGGCGGCCAACGGGATTTGAAAAAGAATTTGGGATTTCGCATTTTTTGTTTGACATCACATAGTTTGCATAGCATAATATGTAAAGTAAAATAAGATGCAATATACAAACAAGGAGACCTTTATGAAGTTTGAAAGTCAGCTATTAAAAGGGATTGCCCCTGCGGTCGTCCTGGAGATTCTCTCCCGCGGCCAGATGTACGGCTACGAATTAAGCCGGGCTATCGAGCAGCGAAGCGGTGATGTTCTGACACTCGGTAAAGGGACGCTGTATCCGCTGCTCTACAACTTAGAAGCCAAGAAGCTTATCAAGGGTAAATGGGAAACAGCCGAATCCAGCCGAAAGAGACGCTATTACTCCATCACCGGCAAGGGCAAAAGTCAATTAGCAAAGCAAAAGGCCCAGCTCAGAAAACTTACAGCCGGCTTGAATCTTGTCTTCGGCGGTGCACTCACACCAGCTTAAAAAAATAACCGCTGAGAACGCAAAGTACGCAGAGAAGGATAAATAAGAAAATAGCTCTGCGAACTCAGCGGTCTCTGCGGTAAAGAAACAAAAAGCGGAGGCCGAATTATGACCGGAAAAGAAAAAAACGAGGTATTCGACAGTCTTCCCACCTGCGTAGCCGAGTTTATAAAACTTGTCATAAAGAAAATGCGGTATCGCAAGAAGGTTCGGCTGGATGTCCAGGCCGAATTAGCAGCCCATTTTGAAGATGAATTGCGTAGCTGTAAAACCGATGAGCAAAGAGAGCAAAAAGCTCAGCAGCTAATCGCCGATTTCGGCGATGTAAAGTTATTAGCTGTATTACTACGCCGGGCCAAGAAACGCTGCCGACCATTGTGGCGAAAAGCTCTTGTGCGAAGCTTTCAGGTGCTTGGGATAACCGTTTTATATCTTCTGATATGTTCCAGCCGATTGCTCATCGGAACACCAACTATTAGCATCGATTATGTCGATTGGCTAAATGAGCTGGTTCAAGCTGGCAGAGATGAATCGGAAAATGCAAAGCCTTATTACGAAAAAGCTGTTGAGGTTTGTGTGAGGATGCCGGATTGGTTAAGTAAATGTAGAGCAAAATGGCCAGCTGATTTTAATAACGCTGAAATGAAAACGTTTTTGGAATGGATTAGTAATAATAAAGAGACTGTTGAATTAGTAAGACAGGGTGCCGCAAAATCTTATTACTGGCCAATTTACCGCGGTGATAAAACCGGATGGATACAAGAGACTATGATGCAAAATGTTATGAAGCCACTGGGTAACTACAGGAAAGCTGCTTACACAATGAAGTGGAAGATTTTGAATGATGCGTACAATGGTGATATAAATTCTGCATTGGACGATTGTGTGGTTCTGCAAAGGTTTGGCAGTGATTTACAGGGCAAGGGCCTGTTGATTGAGCAGATGGTGGGCATAGCGATTGAAGCCATCGGATGCCAGACGACTTTAAGAATTTTGGGAAAGGTGGATATACCGGCGGATGTCCTGAGAAGCGTTCGAGAGAAACTTGAGAAAAATTACGGCAGACAGCAAGCCGCTATCAATTTGGAAGCGGAAAAGGCTTTTTGGTATGACTATGTGCAGCGAACATTTACTGACGATGGACAGGGTGGTGGCCGCCCCTTGATACGGGGGGCACCGTTCGCAGCGGGAGACTGGAAAGACGGCCTATGGAAACTTGTCACCTTTAACTATCCGGACAGACGAGAGGTCACAGGAGGAATTAAGGAATATTTCAGACAGGCAGGAAAGTTGCTTGAGAAGACACCCTGGCAGTTGCATAATAAGGGGTTTGCAGCGAAAAGATGGGACGAGATTGGCAAAGATATTTTTATGCTGAGAATACTTGGGCCTGCACGGGGCAAAGTAAGTGAGATAAGTTGGCGGATAAAAACGGATAGAGCAGCTATGTTGACAGTTTTGACGCTTAAGCAGTGGCAAAAAGAAAAGGAGGGTTATCCGGACAGTCTGGAAACGCTTATCGGAGCGGGTTATCTAAAAGAACTACCGATGGATCCGTACAGCAATAAGCCGTTGGTTTATAGAAAAACTGATGACAATTTCATTCTCTACAGTGTCGGCCTCAATTTCGTTGATGACGGCGGAGAACTTAGAAAGGGCAGAAGCGGGAAAATTAGGCGGTGGGCTGATGAAGGCGATGCGGTTTTCTGGCCGGTACCGAAGAATGATTAGCCACGAATGAACACGAATAAATAAAAAACAATTAGTGAAAATTTGTGGCAGAAAAGATTTGTGTCAGCAATTGTAGCTTGCGACTCGCTGGGCCTTGCGCATACGCCGGCGATTCTTTTCTGAGGGTTTTTCATAATAGGCATTGCGCTTCATATCTCTGATTAGTCCCTCTTTTTCGCACAGTTTCTTAAAGCGTCTCATCATTTGCTGAACTGATTCGCCTGCACGCGATCTGACTCTTAGCATAAAAAAAAACCCTTTCAATACCTCTAAAACTACAAGCAATGAGAAAACAACATTATATTTTTAATTCGTCAAAAATCCTGGAACCCGTTAGTATAACGCAGATTTTATATTTTTTCAAGTCAAAAAAAACCTTTGTGGGCGGTTTTTGGTGCAAAAACAAGCTCATTTAGCTAAAAAATGCTCTATTAGTTAAAAAAAATCGCAAATTTGCCGAATATTCGGGCTTTGTTTTGATTATTGACAATTGATTATTTATCATTGGTTATTGATATGGCCTGCAGCATAATTAAATTGGGAGTAGGTTAAAAATGAGTGAAAAGATAGTCAGCTATAAGCAAATCAAATCGGCTCAGGATTGCAAATATGACGGTGTATCTCTGGGAGAGGTTATGCTCAGACTGGACCCCTTTGATGTCCCCACAGCCAGGGCCTGGCAGATGAGGGTATATCAGGGCGGCGGTGAGACAAATGTTGCCTGCGGTTTGGCTTATACTTTTGGCTTAAGAACAGCCGTCGTTACCGCCCTTGTCGATGATGTCGTCGGACACAATATCCGCAATCAATTACGGATGGCCGGCGTTGATACCGCTAAAATCATCTGGTTTAATACCAGCAATGACGGTTCCGGATCTTCCACGGACCAAAAAGGCACATTAATGAACGGCGTTAATTTTACCTTTGTCGGCAAAGGTGTTATGCCGTCACACACCTGCTATTACAGGGCACATTCAGCCGTTCGGCAGCTTCAGAAGGGTGATATTAACTGGCAGGAAATATTTGGCACCGAAAGTGTGCGCATTTTTAACACAGGCGGGATTTACACTTTGATATCGCCTGCTTCCTCGCAGGTAGCCCTCGAAGCAGTTGAGGCTGCTAACCGCTGCGGAACTTTTGTTACAGCGGATTTAAACTACCGCTCGAAGGTAGAGCCCGACAAAAATAAAGCCAGGGAAATTAACCGCAAAGTCGTCCCTTACATTGGTTTTCTCGTAGGTAACGACACCGATATTTGTGATGCCCTGGGCTATGAAACTGACGTATGCAAAGCCGCTGGCTTTGAAGAATGGCTTGATGCTTATAAAGAGACGGTCCGTAAGGTCGCCGAGGATTATCCGAACTTAACTCTGATAGGCACCCAGTGGCGAGGGGCCGGCAACGCAGACATAATAAGCTGGGGGGCGGTGCTGTATGATACGGAAAATGACAAATTCTTCACAGCATCAATCAGGAAAGATATCCCCATTAAAGATAGAACAGGGGGTGGTGATTCTTTCACTTCCGGCGTTTTAGCGGCTTTACTTAAGGGCAAAGATTTGCAGACAGCCGTTCAGTGGGGAGCTGCTCACGGCATACTTGTTCAGGAAACACCCGGAGATATTACGATGGTGGATGAGAAAATGGTACTCTCGGAGGTAAACAGGGCCATAAGCGGAGGCGGAATCAAGGCCTCCAGATAGAGATTAAAGAAAGGACGAGAATGTCAGAATACAAACCAGACAGAGGCAGAGTTGATAGAGCCGTTCGTCAGAGCGGTGTAGTGGTGGTAATGAACAAAAAGCACATCAAGACCCCTGAAGATATGGTTACTACTATGTATGAAGTTTATCAGGCCGGTTTTATAGCTGAGTGTACCTTTAGAATTGATGCCGGCATTCTCAAGGACGCGATGCAGGAGTTGTGCGTGCGCAGAGCCCAAAGTTCCGCGAGCCGTCCATTTATCCTTGGAGTTGGAAGTGTAATTAATCCTTCGGAACTGGAGACGGCTATAGAGATGGGTTTTGATATGGTGGTAGCGCCGGCTAATGTTATTGGCCGATACCGTGAAGGACATGACTTCGTTAGAACTTGCAGACCGGCGGATGTATTTTGTGCATCTGCTATATTGACCC
>CAJVYN010000003.1 GCA_913009355.1 uncultured bacterium
TGATGTATTAGGCGTCTGGCCGCTTCACGGGGTATGCGGGGCCTGGGGCGGTATAGCTGCCGGCATTTTCGGTCTTGAATCGCTCGGAGGACGCGGAGGTGTTTCTTTCTTTTCTCAGCTTCTTGTTACAACGGCAATCGTTATTTTTGTTCTTTTGTCAAGCACATTGGTATATGGTATCTTGAAATGGACCGTTGGTATTCGGCTTGAGCCGCATGAAGAGCGGATTGGAACGGACCTGGCTGTGCACAGGATAGAATCACATCCGGAAGAGGCGTTCTGAGAACGCCTGAGAAGGTTTGGCTTAAAAAAGTAAAAGTAACACTTAATAAAATAGTGTTGAATGGAGTAAGCTATCAATGAAAATGATCGTGGCAATTATTCAGCCGGAAAGACTGGAAGCGGTCAAGAAAGAACTGTTTAATGCTGAGATTCACAAGATGACGGTCAGCCGTGTTCGGGGCTGCGGCCAGCAAAAAGGGTATGATGAACATTATCGCGGTCAGATTAAATCCGTCAATCTGCTGGAGAAAATCCGGATTGAAATAGCGGTCAATGATGAATTCGCTGAGCCAACGGTCAAAGCCATTATCAAAGGCGCTAAGACAGATACCATCGGCGATGGAAAAATTTTCGTGTGGAACCTGCTTGATTGTATACGTATTCGTACAGGTGATAAAGGCGGCTCTGCAATTGGTTAGCCGCTGCCGGGCCGGTGTGCTTTTCTTGAGTTAAAATGAAACGGTTTAACAGAGGTGGGGATAATTTGACAGAAGTTTTTTTTGAAAGGAACTGAATAATGACGCCGAAAGAATTTTTTGAATTTGCCAAAAAACACAATGCAGAAATGGTTGACCTTAAATTTGTCGACCTTTTGGGCACTTGGCAGCACTGTACATTCCCGACTGAGACCTGGGATGAGAAAACATTCGAAGATGGAGTCGGCTTCGACGGCTCATCGATTCGCGGCTGGCAGGGAATCCATATGTCGGATATGTTAGCTGTGCCTGACGCAAACACCACCGTGATTGACCCATTTTTCAAGGAGCCGACCGTTAGCGTTATAGCTAACATCGTTGACCCTATCACCAGGGAAGACTACAGCCGTGACCCGCGCCATGTTGCCCGTAAGGGAGCTGAGTATCTGAAAAAGACCGGCATTGCCGATGCCTGCCTCATTGGGCCGGAGCCGGAGTTCTTCATCTTCGATGAGGTGCGCTACGAGCAGAATCAGCATACAGGATTCTATCAGATTGATTCGGTCGAAGGTGCGTGGAACACAGCCCGTTTCGAGGAACCGAACTTAGGATACAAGCCGAGCTTTAAGGGCGGCTACTTCCCGGTAAGCCCCACCGATACCTATCACGACCTTCGCGGTGAGATGGCGTGCGAGATGCGAAAGGTCGGCATAATCGTCGAAGCCCACCACCATGAAGTTGCAACTGCAGGCCAGTCTGAGATTGATATGCAGTTTGACGAGCTGGTGAAGATGGCGGACAACTTTATGTGGTTCAAATATATCGTCAAGAACGTGGGTAAGCGCAACGGAAAGACGGTAACATTTATGCCAAAGCCGATTTTTGAAGATAATGGCAGCGGAATGCACACGCACTTATCGCTGTGGAAGGATAATAAGCCGTTGTTTGCAGGCGGCGGCTATGCCGGCTTGAGCGATATTGGCTTATACTCGATTGGCGGTATGCTCAAACATACACCGGCGATTTTGGCCTTTGCCGCCCCGACGACAAACTCTTACCGTCGTCTGGTACCGGGCTTCGAGGCGCCCGTGAACATGGTGATGTCTAAGCGCAACCGCTCAGCCGGCATACGTATCCCTATGTACTCGGAAAATCCCAAGGCCAAACGGATGGAATTTCGCTGTCCGGACCCGAGTTGCAACGGCTACCTGGCATGGACGGCTATGCTGATGGCGGCAATTGACGGAATCCAGAACAAAATCGACCCGGGCGAGCCGCTCGACCGTGATATATATGATATGACTACCGAAGAGCTGGCTAAATACAAACATACGCCCGGCTCATTAGCTGAGGCGATAAATGCTCTGGAGGCCGACCACAAGTTCCTGACCGCAGGCGGGGTCTTCACCGATGATTTGATAGAGACCTGGATTACCTGGAAACGTGAGAATGAGCTTGGCCCTCTGGCACTTCGGCCGCATCCGTATGAATTCAGTCTGTACTATGATTGTTGATATTGCAGTCCCGGCTCTGTAGCAGTGCTCTTTATGGCACCGGGCTGGTTGGTATTGGGTTATGCAGGCAAAGCTCGCTCCCCCGGCAGCCTGCTGCGATAAGCACAGCACGGCAGAGGCAGGGCCGAGAGCGAGCTTTGCCGTGCGCCAAAAGAAAATTTAGGATTTCGCTATCCCGTATAATACTATATAATAGTAACCCGGTGGTACAAGATGGTAGCGTAAAGGGCCTTGAAAGTGATGTAAAGTGATGTTTAGATTCGAGAAAAAAGCAAATCCGTTCTACGAAAAAGACGTTTCCGGCTGTGCGGTCTCGGCTATTATGAATACGAAAGGCCGGCGGTTTAGCAGTGAAGGCATTGTTAAATCGATTGCCAATCAGCGGGACCGTTCCAACGGCCTTGGCGGCGGTTTTGCCGCCTATGGGATTTATCCGCAGTTCGCTGAGCTTTATGCCCTGCATATTATGTATCAGAACCAGGCCAGCGCCCATAAGACCGAGCAGTATCTGGACGATTATTTCCAGGTTGAGCACAAGGAAGTAATCCCGCACAGGCACGATACGGTTATCAGTCATCATCCGTTTCTGAGAAGATACTTCGTAAAACCCTATCCGGTTGGTGAAAAAACGCCCGACAGGATTTTTGAACGGCTGTCGGAAGACGAGCTGGTCATCAAGAACGTAATGAGAATCAATACAGGTTTCGATGGAGCGTTTGTCTTCTCCTGCGGTAAAAATATGGGTGTTTTCAAGGGTGTCGGTTATCCGGAGGATTTAGCTGTGTTTTTCAAGCTCGAAGAATACTCAGCTTATATCTGGATAGCTCACGGCAGGTTTCCCACCAACTCGGCTGTCTGGTGGGGCGGAGCGCATCCGTTTAGTCTGCTGGACTGGGCAGTCGTTCATAACGGAGAGATTTCTTCCTACGGCATTAACAAGCGGTTTCTGGAGAATTTCGGCTATAACTGTACGCTGTTTACCGATACCGAAGTCATCGCTTACATTTTTGATTTGCTTGTAAGGCGTCACGATTTGAGTTTCGAGATGGCATCGAAAGTTATGGCTCCGCCGTTCTGGGACGAGATAGAAAAAATGCCGGACGAGGAAAAAGAACTGTACACTACACTGCGGGCGACTTATGGCGGAGCACTGCTTAACGGGCCGTTCAGTGTCATCGCCGGCTTCAAGAACGGCATTATCGCCCTGAACGACAGGGTTAAATTGCGGCCGTTGGTTGCCGCAAGGAAAGATGACTTCGCGTATGTGGCCAGCGAGGAAGCGGCCATTCGCATAGTGCAGAGTGAACTTGACCGTGTTTGGTCGCCGGCCGGCGGTGAGCCGGTGATTGTAATGCTGGAAGAGCCAGCCGCTGTGCCAACGGCGCCGTAACATCAGGAGAAGCAGATGGCCCTTAAAACTTATGAATCTGAATTTAAGATTGTTCGCGACGACAGCAAGTGTATTGCCTGTCAGGTCTGCGTCAGGCAGTGTGCGAATAATGCGCATATATACGATGCCGAAGACGAAAAAGTATATGCCGACGACAGCAAATGCGTGAACTGTCATCGCTGCGTTTCGATGTGCCCGACGAAGGCTTTGCATATAGAGCATACCCCACTGCAGTTTATGGGTACAGCCAACTGGACTTCTTCTGCAATCAGGAACGTTATCAAGCAGGCCGATACCGGCGGTGTGGTTTTAACCGCTATGGGCTGCGACAAGAAATATCCGAACTACTGGGACAGGATTCTCTTAAACGCCTCACAGGTTACCAACCCCTCGATTGACCCGCTGCGCGAGCCGATGGAGCTAAAGACCATTATCGGCAAAAAGCCGGATAAGCTGGAGTTTGAGAACAAGGGCGGGAAAGTGAGCTTAAAGACACATCTCACCCCGCAGCTTGAGCTGTCCACACCGATAATGTTCTCAGCGATGAGTTATGGTTCTATCAGCTTAAATGCACATAAGAGTCTGGCACGGGCGGCTTTCGAATATGGGATATACTGGAACACCGGCGAAGGAGGTCTGCACAAGGACCTGAAAAAGTACAAGGACCGCACTATTGTTCA
The DNA here is from genome assembly GCA_913009355.1 of uncultured bacterium. GTDB lineage: Bacteria > Planctomycetota > Phycisphaerae > Sedimentisphaerales > Anaerobacaceae > CAJVYK01. The sequence continues at coordinate 4,283 of CAJVYN010000003.1, forward strand.
GGTCGCCAGCGGCCGGTTCGGTGTGAATTCCGAATATCTCAATACTTCTGCTGCGGTGGAGATAAAAATCGGCCAGGGCGCAAAGCCGGGTATCGGCGGCCATTTGCCGGGAGAAAAGGTCCCGGAGGAAATCTCCGTAACCAGGATGATACCGGCGGGAACCGATGCACTCAGCCCGGCTCCGCACCATGACATTTATTCAATTGAAGATTTGAAGCAGCTGGTCTATGCGATAAAAGAAGCGACCCGCTATACCAAGCCGGTCTTTGTCAAAATCGCAGCGGTTCACAACGTCTCGTCCATTGCCAGCGGTGTCGTCAGGGCCGGTGCCGATGCGGTTGTTATTGATGGTCTCCTGGGTGGAACCGGCGCAGCGCCTGCGGTGATGCGTGATAATGTCGGAATACCCATCGAACTTGCAATCGCAGTAGTTGATGCCAGATTTCGGGATGAGGGAATTCGCAACCAGGCATCTATCATCGCCGCCGGCGGATTTAGAAATAGTGCTGATGTAATAAAGGCGATTGCTCTCGGCGCCGATGCGGTTTATCTGGGAACCGCAGCGCTGGTCGCTCTGGGCTGTCATGTTTGTCAGAAGTGTTACACCGGCAAGTGCAACTGGGGTATCGCCACTCAGGACCCGTACCTTACCAAGCGTCTAAACCCCAATATCGGCTCTGGTCGACTGATGAACCTGCTTCGCGGCTGGAGTATAGAGATTAAGGAAATGCTGGGCGGAATGGGTATCAATGCCATTGAGTCGCTGCGGGGCAATAGAGAGCACCTCAGAGGTATCGATTTGCATGACAAAGAGCGGGAGCTGCTGGGAATTAAGGCTGCCGGCGAAACCTGGTGAAAAAAAGTAAAGAGGAAACGGAATACGAGTAACGAAAACATGAAACGCATTTACATAAGTGAAGAATACTGTATCGGCTGTCGGCTTTGTGAAATACACTGCCTGGTAGCTCATACGAAATCTAAAAAAATCCTGAAAGCGTTCAAGGATGAGATACCAAAGGACGCAACAGCGGCGGTGCTGGTCGAAGAAGAGGGGCATTTGTCTTTCGCATTGCAATGCCGGCATTGCAGCGATGCTCCCTGCATTGAAGCGTGTATGACAGGGGCAATGTACAGAGATAAAAAGACCGGAGCGGTACTGCACGACGAGGATAAATGCGTCGGCTGCTGGATGTGCATAATGGTTTGTCCCTTCGGCGTTACGGCGGCGGACCCGGCAACGCACAAAATAACCAGCAAATGCGATTTATGTGCGGGACAGGATTCGCCGGCCTGCGTTGCGAATTGTCCCAATGAAGCGCTGGTTTACGAGGATAGAGAGAACGAAAGTTAGAATACAGGATACAGAATTCAGAATACAGAAGCAAAAAAATATGGCAAAGAGCAAAAAGAAAACGGCTGATTATGTAATTGTGGGCAATTCGGTTGCCGCCATTGCCGCTGTTGAAGCGATTAGAGAAACAGATTGCGACGGCAGTATTATTATGGTGACCAAAGAAGGTGAGATGATATATTCCCGGCCGATGATTTCCTATTACCTGGCCGGCAAAGTGAAGCTGAAAAATATGCGCTACAGAGAGGCCGGCTTCTATAAGCAACACAATATCCAGCTGCTTGCCGAGAAAAAGGTTGTAAAGGTTGAGCCGAAGAAAAACACCGTCAAGCTCGGCGATGGCTCTCTCATTGGATACGGCAGGCTGCTGATAACTACCGGCGGCGAGCCGGTAAACCCGCCGATTAAAGGGGCAGCCGTAAAGGGTGTTTTCAATTTTACAACGCTCCAGGACGCTGAGAGCATCAGCCGGTTTATCAAGGCCAATGATGTAAAAAGTGCCGTCATTCTCGGAGCAGGTTTAATCGGGTTAAAGGCCGCCGAGGCCCTGCTTGCGCGCAAGATCAAGATTACCATTGTTGAGCTTGCCGACAGAATTCTGGCCACCACATTTGACAAAAAGGCCTCGCAGATTATAGACAAGGCCCTTTCCAAACAGGGCTGTCGGCTGGAGCTGTCCGATTCGATTAAGCAGGTTATCTCCGGGAAGGGTAAAGTAACGGGAGTTGAGTTGCTCAGCGGTAAAAAGCTCGCTGCAGAGCTTGTCGTCATAGCCATTGGTGTCAGGCCGAATATCGAAATTGTTAAAGGTTCCGGCATAAAGGTCAAAAGGGGAATAGTGGTTGATAATGCGATGCAGACCAATATCTCCAACATTTATGCAGCCGGTGACGTGGCTGAGGCGGCAGGGTTTTTCGGCGGCAGGAAAATGGTACTGGCAATCTGGCCGGATGCTTATCGACAGGGCAGGATTGCCGGCGCTGCTATGGCCGGTGTCAAAACCCGCTATCAGGGCGGTATTGTGATGAATTCGGTTGAAATTGCATCAGTTCCGACAATTTCGGTTGGTGTAACTGTTTTGGATGGAAGTGAAGACAACGTCGAAGTGCTGGAAAAAAGCGATTTGAAAAATTCGATATACCGTAAAATCGTTTTGAAAGATGATTGTTTGGAAGGAGTGATTCTGGTCGGCAAAATCGACAGAGCCGGTATCTATACCGGCCTGATTAAGGACAGGGTCAAAACTACATCTTTTAAGGAACTGCTGTTGAACGAAGATTTCGGTATTATTTCACTGCCGAAAGATTATCGTAAGCATATGGTATCGGACGTACCTATGATGATGTAAAAAGGTAAAAGTAAAAATCAGTAATTGATGAATTAATTATCCTATGTCAAAGAAAAATTCAGTAACAATCGAAGCTGACAATCTTAATTTCAGGGAGCTAAACAGCCGGATTAGAGACTCGGTTCAGGCCGGCTGCTCGCGGATAACGTTGAATTCTGTTTGCGGACAGAGGTACATAGGTCTCGGCCTGGGGACGGGTCTGAAAATTACGGTCAACGGCGTCCCTGGAAACGACAGCGCTATGTTTATGGGTGGCGCTTCGCTGATTATAAATGGAAATGCACAGGACTGCCTTGGCAATACGATGGACAGCGGCACTGTAGTGGTTTATGGCCATAGCGGCGACATTCTCGGCCACGGGATGCGTGGCGGTCAGATATACGTCCGGGATTCGGTGGGCACCAGGGTTGGAATCCATATGAAATCTTACAAGCAGAAAAAGCCGGTCATAGTAATTGGCGGCAGCGCAGGAGATTTCTTCGGCGAATATATGGCCGGTGGCATTCTCATTGTACTCGGTATAAATCGCGGAAAACAGGATATACTCGGACGATTTGTTGGTACCGGAATGCACGGCGGAACCATTTATATCAGGGGACAGGTCAGCAATTTTCAGCTTGGCAAGGAAGTGAAAGTGTTCGACCTTGATGATAAAGACCATCAGATAATCGAAAAATACGCTGCGAAATTCTGTGTACATTTTTCCGTCGATAAAGCGGCGATTTTCAAACAAAAGTTTATCAAGTTACAGCCTTACACGCACAGGCCGTACGGCAGACTGTATGCTTATTAGCCGCCGGTGCTGCGAACCGATGCGATGGGAAAGAACGTGGACATAACTAAAGTTGTCCGCCAGCACGCTGATATGGAGAACTTTTTTACCGGCGGCTTTGCGGTCAGGGGGCAAAGGGGACGGCGGGAACAAATAGAGATTAGCGAAGTGGCTGACAATGTAACAGGTGAATTTGAAAACAATCAGAACGACAAGCCGGCAGGCGATATAAAAATTGAGCTTGAAAAAATCGCTGACGAAGTTCGCTGTTGTCGTAAGTGTGGCCTTGGCTCACTGCGGACTAATGCGGTGCCTGGTGAGGGTAAAGCTAATGCACAAATCGTTTTTGTCGGCGAAGGCCCCGGGGCTGACGAAGACGCTCAGGGCCGGCCTTTTGTTGGTAGAGCTGGAAAGCTGTTAGATAAAATAATCACAGGCTGCGGCCTGAATCGAAGCGATGTTTTTATATGCAATATCCTGAAGTGTCGGCCGCCGGGCAATCGCGACCCTGGCGCCGAAGAGATAATAAGCTGTCTGCCGTACCTTCAAAGACAGATTGAGCTGATAAATCCTGATGTCATTGTAGCCCTGGGCGCTCACGCAGCCAGGACTTTGTTAGATACGAACAAATCGATTGGCCAATTGCGGGGACAATTCCACGAATACTACACCGGTATCGGTAGAGCAGCTATAAAACTTATGGCCACGTATCATCCTGCCTATCTACTGCGGAATTACTCGCAGGACAACCGCAGAAAAGTATGGGAGGATATGAAAAAGGTTTTAGCTGAACTCGACCTGCCAATCCCTGAACGGGGCAAGAAGTAATACTACCTCAACGTCCAGAAACAGGATGTGTTTGCGGAAAAGCAGACGGAACTGGGCGGTTCGTTGAGAAAAAGTGTAAAAAACTGCAAAAACCCAAAAAAAGTTGCTAAATACATTCTCTTATTAACAAGAGACTTGTGGCAATTCTGAGCTACGGCCAAGGGGCCGGACCCTGGGAATTAGAGAATTATGCCGTGAACCGCTCAAGTTGGTCTAACTCTGGCTATAGCGGGTATCCCAATCCTTCTCCACCTGACAGTACCATGCCGGCCGGGAGCAAACGTTATTCTACTTTACCGATGGGAGCTATCAGAGACGCCATTAATAGTGCAGGAATAGGTGTCGATGCCTGGATTGACAATAATGGCCCGGGGGCTTTTTTATGTGCATATATGGCCTATCATGATATGTGGTATCAAAGTCTGCACAGCAGCGAATCGGATCCTTACCGCTGTATCGCTGCAGGTTTTACTCATGTCTCTGGCAGCCTGACCCCGGCACAGGCGATAGCAGCTTCTGATATAGCGTTACGTGCAACAATTGACTATGTGGATTCGGTTATACCGGCGCCTGAGCCGGCAACGATTGCTCTGCTTGGCTTAGGTGTACTGGCTTTGCTCAGAAAACGCTCGGCTTGAGGTAAAAATCGGCTTTAGTTACGGATGAAAGGGCTGTAGGTTTTCTCGCAGTTCTATTTTATTTACCTGCGTCGTTCAGTGAAAATCACACAAACTTTTTATTTGTACGCCAGCCTTTATTCTCACGCACGGTATCTGCTGATTTTCTGCTCCCGTTAGGCTTGTGGAACCTGTGTGATTTGTTTTGTCAATTCGCCCAGTAGAACGTGCATTTGTGGCTCAGAGTCTTTGGCCTGGCCAATCTTACTGCAGGCGTGCATAACGGTTGTATGGTCCCGGCCGCCCAGATGGCCGCCAATTTCCTCGAGGCTGTGCCTGGTCAGATTTCTGGCTAAATACATACAAATTTGACGCGGCAAAGTTACACTTTGACTGCGTTTCTTACTTTGCAAATCGGTAAGGCGCACATCAAAATGGCTGGTAACCACTTCGATAATATCAGTGATACTTATATGCCTGGCTGCTGATTCAATTTGGCCATCAAGAGCCATTTGAGCCAGCTCAAGTGTAATTTGCTTGCTCGTAGTGGTCGCTACAGCGCAGATAGTCGTTAGCGCACCTTCCAGCTCTCTGATATTTGCATGCACTTTGCGGGCAATGTATTCAGCTATTTCATCACAAATACTCAGGCCCCGAAGGTGGGCTTTTTTCTGCACGATTGCAACTCTCGTCTCGTAGCTTGGCGGGTCGATTCTGGCGACCAGACCCCAGTTAAATCTGCTGGTAAGGCGCTCTTCGAGGGAAGGAATCTCTGCCGGTGAGCAGTCGGCGCTGAGTATGATTTGCTTGCCGTTGTTATAAAGGGCGTTAAATGTGTGGAAAAATTCTTCCTGACTTTGCTCACGCTCACGCAGGAACTGAATATCGTCGATTACCAGCGTATCAACGGTGCGAAACTGGCTCTGAAAGCCGGCCAAATTTCCTTCCTCGATAGCTCTGATAAATCTGTTGACGAAATTTTCACAGCTTAACAATTGAATTACCACCGTATCGAATTTTTTCTGAGCTTCGCTGCAGACAGCATGCAAGAGGTGGGTCTTGCCCAGACCGGAATTACCGTAAAGGAAAAGCGGGTTGTAAGTATTGCCCGGCGACTGGCTTACCGCAACACAGCTTGCATGAGCAAGGCGGTTACTGGGTCCTACTACAAAATTATCAAAGGTATAATCAGGATGTGATTTGAACCGGGATTCGCTGTGTTGAGCGAGAGGAGCAGATTTCTTGTGGCTATTGACGTTGAAACTTATGGTAACAAGATGGCCGGTTATTTGTTGAGCGGCCCGCGTGAAACTGCTTTTGCAATTGTCCTGTAAAAACGCAGCGGTCGCTTCATCGGGACAACCGATTTCCAGTGAACCACCGCTCAAATGTACAACTCTTAGCTCCTCAAACCACTTGCGAGTATTGACGGGGTCAAGTACTTTTGCACGGTCAAGTATATCGGCGAAAATGTTTTCAACTTCCCTGACTGCCAAGCCCCGCTACTTTATGAATTACTGCTCTAAAGGTTTCTCTGATGAAAAAGTGATAGTGCAAATCTAACGGCAATTTTCTGTTTTGTCAAAGAAAATTGTTGAACTTGTTGGCAAAAAGCAAATGATGGAAAATCTTTTCTCGACACTGGATACTTGATTGAGCATCGAACGCCAAATCCACTTGAAATTTTTGTAAATATCTGCGAAACTACGAACGTTAGGAAAAACGGGACTGTTCCTGACGTCGAGAACTGTCCCTGTTTTTCCCTATATGCTATTTATGAGGAAGCAGTTATGGGAATTTTCACTAAAACGGCTGAATATCTCAAAGACCGGCTGAGCAAGACACGTGACAAAATCAACTCTTCGCTTTCGTCGGTACTGAGCCTGGGCAGAAATATCGATGAAGCTCTGCTCGACAAGCTGGAAGAGACGCTGATAAGCGATGATATCGGCGTAGAAACTACCGACAGGCTCATAACGGAGCTACGCGAAGCTTTCCGCTCTAAGCAGATCGCAACCACCGACGACGTTATTCCATTCCTTAAGGAACACATTAAAAGTTATTGGCCGCATCACGACAGGCAATTACGGCTTGCTGAAACCGGACCGACCGTTATTCTGGTTGCCGGCGTCAACGGTTCAGGCAAAACCACAAGCATCGCTAAACTGAGCTTTATATTGAGCCGGAATAACAAAAAAGTCATAGTCGCCGCCTGCGACACATTCCGTGCCGCCGCTGTGGAACAGTTGAGTATATGGGCTGAGCGTATCGGCGTACAAATCGTAAAGCACAGAACCGGCTCTGACCCTGCTGCGGTAGCTTTCGATGCCTGTGAAGCTGCCATGGCAAGAGGTGCTGACTTTTTGATTCTCGACACAGCCGGCAGACTGCATACACAAAAGGATTTAATGAGGGAACTGACAAAAATTCGTGATGTCGTAGCCCGTAAAATCGGTAGTATGCCCAATGAGGTATTGCTGGTTCTCGATGCTACTACCGGCCAGAACGCAATTATCCAGGCAAAGATGTTCACCGAAGCGATTGATGTTACGGGGATATTCTTAACAAAACTCGACGGCACTGCACGCGGTGGAATTGTTATCGCTATTAAGGACCATCTCGACATACCGGTAAAATTCGTCGGCCTGGGTGAAAGGCCGGAAGATATTGCGGAATTCACACCGGAGACATTCGTGGAAGCATTATTTAACTGACAAGTCAGCCGGATTTTGGTAAAATAAAAGTAGTTTCGGAGGCATTGTTTAATTGGAAGAATTGCGCCAGACGCTAAGGGTTAGAAAAGAACGGGCTATTTTGGTAGCCGCTGTCCTGCATAGCCGCGGCGGCGACAGAGACAACTTAGCTGAGCTTACAGCCTTGGCTGAAAGTGCCGGGGCGGTCGTTGTGGATAGGCTTCAGCAGAGAATCCGCACAATACATCCCGCCAGGTATATAGGCAAAGGCAAAGCCGACCAGCTTGCCGGACGGGTTAGGCGGTTCAAGGCAGACGTTGTGATATTTGATAACGACCTGTCGCCGGCCCAGATTCGTGAGCTTGAAAAAATAGTCGAAGTTAAAGTGCTGGACCGCAACGAGTTGATTCTGGACATATTTGCCACCAGAGCAAAAACAAAGCGGGCCAAACTGCAGGTGGAACTGGCACAGTTGGAATATACCTATCCACGATTGACCAGGATGTGGTCGCACCTTGATAGTGTAGCCGGGGCGGGCGGGGCAACTGCAGCAGGTGCCGTCGGCGGTATCGGCACCAGAGGGCCGGGCGAACAGCAGTTAGAGATTGACCGGCGACTGGTTAATAAACGAATTACAGAACTCAAACGCCAGCTCGGCTCTATCGATAAACGCAAAATTCGCGAGATTGACCGGCGAAAAGGAATGTTCAAAATCTGCCTGGTCGGCTATACCAACGCAGGCAAAAGCACTCTCCTAAACACACTTACCGATGCAGCTGTGCTTGTCGAGGACAGGCTCTTTGCCACGCTGGATACCAGGACAAAAAAATGGACGCCGGCCAGTGGGGTCGAGGTGCTTTTGAGTGACACTGTTGGTTTTGTAAAAAAACTGCCTCACCAATTGGTTGCCTCGTTCAAGGCAACGCTCGAAGAGGCCATCAATGCCGATTTGCTCCTGCATATCATAGATGTGTCTAATACGGAGGTAACCAAGCAGATTGAATCCGTCAAAGAGGTGCTGGCAGAGATTGGCTGCGGCGAAAAGCCGACTTTGGATGTGTTTAACAAGGTTGATGCGGTAATAAAAGTAGGCCGGCTTGAAATGCTGCAGACTCTGTTTCCCGAGGCGCTGTGTTTGTCAGCCAAGACAGGCTTTGGCTTAGAGCAGTTGTGCGAGGCAGTGTCAGCAAGATATAAAGGCGGTGAACTTTTGTTACGGGTAGCCAGCAGTCAATCGAACGGCAGGGTACAGAGCTTTCTGCGGGCGTATGGGCAGGTCTTAAAAGAGACATATTGCGACGGCACTGTTTTGATTGACGCTAAATTAGGCCAAAACCAATTGCCCAACCTGAAAAGACTCCAGCCCGAAACCATAGAAATCGTAGAAGCGTGACTAATGGCTCATAAAGAAAGTTGAGAACGAGCGGACAAAGAAAATTTAGCCGCGGATTTACACTGATAAGGAATAAGTGAAAATGGATGTAATATTAAATTCAGTTAGAACCGCTTAGCCGTTAATGTCGAAGTGATACGCGGGGACATGCTTACAGAAGGTTATCACGATACCAATCTATAGCAAGCTCCAGACCCTCTCGAAATGTAACTGTCGGCTTAAAGCCGATTGTTTTTTGGGCTAAACTGATGTCGGCGAGGGAGTGTTTTACATCGCCGGGACGCGATGGGGCGTATATCGGCTTAATATCCCTGCCAACCAATCCGTTAATCATATCAATAATCTTATTGACCGTTACAATTTCGCCGCAGGCAATATTTATAACTTCGCCGGCGGTATGCTTGGCTCGTGCGGCAAGTAAATTGGCCTCTACGACATTGTCAATATATGTAAAATCCCGGCTCTGCTCGCCATCACCATAAATAGTCGGCGGCTCATCTCTCAATATAGCTGTAACAAAAGCTGGTATCGCAGCGGCATACTGGCTGGCCGGGTCCTGGTGCGGACCGAAAACATTGAAATAACGAAGCGAAATAGTCTCAAGGCCGAAAACCTTATAAAAAACTGAACAGTAGTATTCGCCGACGAGTTTGCCCACCGCATAAGGCGAAAGCGGGCTGGTAGGCATTGTCTCGACTTTCGGCAGTGTGGGCGTATCGCCGTAAGCTGAGGAACTTGAGGCATATACAAAACGTTTTATGCCGACATCACGAGCTGCCAAAAGAAGGGTGAAAGTTGCATCGACACAGTGTTTGTGCGTGGCGGCGGGGTCGTCAATACTGCGAGGTACCGAGGGTAAAGCACCCTGGTGTAAACAAACGTCGATACCCTTCATAGCTGAGCGGACGATTTTCTCATCACCCATATCAGCTTCTATAAACTCAATCCTGTCTGAAATAGCTGAGAGATTATCTTTTTTGCCGGTTAAAAGGTTATCGATAACCCTAACGAAACAGCCTTGCGAGACCAGTTTTTTGCAGATATTCGAACCGATAAAGCCGGCTCCGCCGGTTACTAAAAACTTTTCCATCAAAAAGGCCTTTCGTATTTAGTCGTTAGTGCCGCCGAAGGCGGCCTCGATTCACTATTCACTAAATGCTAAGTCGAGTGAGCAAGCTGCGGCTTCTGGTATTCCTGATAAGATTTGAACTGCTCAGTGAAATATCCGCCTTTCATAGCCTTTACGGCAAAGAGGACACAGCCGACTATCGTGGCGTTTACTTCCCTCAACTCGCGAATAGTCCTCAGAGCAGCACCTCTCCTTGTAGCACCGGCATTGAATACCAAAACTGTGCCGTCAACAACTCTGGCCAAGGTCTTGACATCGCTAACCAAGAGCACCGGCGGGCCATCAACTATAATATAATCATAGCACGCACGCTGGTGTTTAAGCAACTGTTTCATCTGCTCGGAGCCGAGCAACTCCGCCGGATTAGCAGGCAACGGCCCTGAATCGATTATATCAAAACCCTCGATACCACTGGACCTTATAACTTCCTGGTAACCACACAGGCCGGTAAGCAAAGTACTCAATCCGAATTCAGATTGCCCGCCTGCCTCGGAGACCTCGCCCTGCGATTCCTCCGCAAAACCGGAACCCTCGCCCCGGACCTGCTGCCTTGGGAAAATCGCATGTAAACCCGGCCGCCAAAAATTAGCATCTATAAGCAGAACTTTTTTGCTTTCAGCGACAAAAGTTGTCGCAAGATTAACCGCCACAGAGGTTTTTCCGTCCCCCGGCGCACCACTGCTCACAAGCACAGCCTTGACGGACTGGCTTGAACTGGAGAGCTTTAAGTTAGTCCGAAAACGCCTGTATGATTCGCTTATAATAGAATAAGGCGCCTGACGAACAATCAGGGAAAGGTCAATGCCGTGAGTCTGTTGGTCGTCTTCGGCTGCATCGGGAATAACGCCCAAAAGCGGAATGTGCAGAAATCTACCTACATCTCTCGGTGTCCGCACCAGGTCATTAAGCATCTCGACAAGGAAGGCAAACCCTATGCCAAACATAAGGCCCAACATCATCCCGCCGGGGAAATAAATTTTCCACTTCGGAGAACTTACTTCCAGCGGAGCCGGAGCCATTCCTGCAAACTTCACCTTAGGCGTCTCAGGGTCATCGTACATCATCTTCAATTTTTCAATCTGAGCTTTGACCGAATCAAGCATCTGCTTTCTTTCGTCTCTTATATCTACCCGCTGACCATACTGTACGCGGGCAAGGTCAAGATCTCTCTTTTGTGCGGTCGCTTCCTGCCGCATCTTTTTCAATTGCTCAAGCCTATTTAGCAACACAATCAATTGGTCCTGTGCATTTTTAAAATTCGCCTGGCGGGTCTGTTCCGCTATTTCGGCCCTCCTGCTAGCCCTTCTATCCCTGGTTTCATTTATCTGCTCTTGTATCTCACGCACCACTCTGTGATTTTCACCAAACTTTGTAAGTCTGCCCGCAAGCGATGCTTCCAAACTGACAATCTGGCGGGTAAGCATAACTACAGTAGGGTCATTTTCTATCAGATCTTCGACCTGTTCGTTAATAGGCCCTGTCGCCTGCCTCTCAAGAGTTCCTATACTGGCTTGAATTTGACTTATTGTCAGAGTCAGTTCGTTTTCCTGTAGTTCCAAATCATTTAGTCTCAGGGTAATTGTGTTCTGGAAATACCGCTGCTCAAGGTCAGTAATCTTCCATCTCTTACGAACATCATCCAACGCCCTTTCGGCTGAATCCACGTCCCTTTGAACACGAATTCGCTGTTCTGCAAGCCCTGCCAGCCTGGCGGTAATATCTTCCTTCTTTGTTCTTCCCTGCGAAGCAAGAAACAAAGTCACCATTTCGTTCACTATCAGCGCCGCCTCTTCTTTATCGCCACAGGTCATCGATACCGCAATATAATCGCCATCTCTCTGAGCATGGGCACCAAAATGCTTTTTCAAATCCCTGACGGCTTTTGTAATACGTTTATCCTTGATCTCACCAAAACTTCTGAACCACTTGGTTTCCCGAACCTTGTCCCTCTTAAGCAAATTTTCCAGAGTACTTTGCTGTTTTATAATGGCAGCCATTGATAAACGAGAACCGTACTGAATATCTTTGGCCACCTGCGCCCCTCCAATGGTCGTAGGGTCTTTTTCTACAGGCGGCAGAACTTTAATTGTGGTTTGAGCCGTGTATTTCGGATAGTACTTCAATAAAAGATACCAACTCACACCGCCAATTATTAAACCCAATACCGTCATAGAAACTATCATCAATATGTGCCGACGCAATATTCCGAAAATGTCCTTCGGCGTCAGCACTGCGGTGCCGGCCGGCCTCGGACCAACCGGCCCTACCTGTCTGTTTAAAACCATTCGAGTTTGTCCTTGCTCTACCATTCTCGTATTGCGCTTCTATTTTTCAGTTTCTACTTCTCTGCTAAGACGCTCAATAGCCTTCTTTATCCGCTCATCGGCTGACCTCGACCCTGATTTGTCGGAACCCAATATTTCCAATGCCTGCTTATAAGCGGCAACGGCCTGCTCCGCCGCACCAAGTTTTTCCTGTATCATACCTAAATGCTCGTATACATCCGCTGGTGTGGAAATTCTATTCTGCTCGAACTGCTGGAGGGCGGCCTGTAAAAATTCGGCTGCCTCTGAAAATTTGCCGTTTTTGTACAACACATAAGCGTATGTATCCAAAAATCCAGGATTATTCGGCCTTGCTTCATAAGCACGTCTGGCGTATTGAAGAGCCTCAGCCAGCCGGACATCGCCTTCAGCCAGCATATATGCCAAATTATTCAAGACCTTTGCATTATTCGGCATTTCAGCTAATAAACTTTTGTACTCTACGATAGCCCTCTCAAGATAATTATTATCGGAAGTTTTGCTATAAGCCAATTGCAAAGCTCTCACTTTTTTCACTATGTAATCAACCCTGAGAGGACTATCAGGCCCCACTATCTCCAGACATTTGTCAATATAGCCGATAGCCTTGTTGTACTCACCGTTAATCAGAGTCAAATTAAACATAGTAGAATTAGCAGCAAGCGAATCAGGGTCGGCCTGGAGTTTTTCTTTGCAAACCTGCAGCACCTCTTCGGCTCCCAGCAGAGAATATATCCTCTGCAAAACCCAGGACCCAAGGGTCTGGCTGGTTCCCGCTTTGTCAACAGCTTTTCGACAATACTGTATGGCAGTTGCCTTATCGCCCAATTTCAACTTTGCCTCAGCCATAACGATAAAAGCTACGGAAGCAAAATCGCCATTGACATACTTATCAGCCTCCTCAAAGAGCTTATCCAGCTTCCCGGCTAACAGCAGTGCCTGCAAATATCCACCGAGCGCCTCATCTGCGTCCTTATCGCCAAGGGCCCTGCTTTTTTGCCACGCCTGTTCATACAATTGCTCTGCGCTGTCGAAATCACCTAGAGCCATAGAAAATGCCCCCGCTCGATTATACCACAATACACTATCGGGGAATTTTTTCAGAGTATCGTCATAGAAACTCTTCAGCGCATCCTCTCTACCAAGCCGCCAGTAAATCTGTTCAAGCAGTGTTCTGCCTTCCGCAGGAGTCTGCGGAAGGTCAATTATATTTTTAAGTTCGGTTATAGCATCCTCTTCGCGCCCGGCCCGCAGATAAGCCTTTGCCAGAGCAAGCCGGGTAACAGGATCATCTGACAATGCCTTGCTCCTCTGAAGGTCAATGACCGCTCGATCGTAATTTGCCATCAAAAGATTCATTTCACCCCTTAACCGCCATGCTACCGCATTATTCTGATTACTCTCAAGGTTGCGATTTGCCAGCTCCAACGCCCTTTTCAGTTGCCCCCGCCTCATTACCAACCATGCCTCAAACAGCAGCGATTTAGGTTCATCCGGAAACTTTTCCTTAAAACTTTGCAATTTGTACTCAGCTTCTTTGATAAGACCGACTTTGAGAAAAATCTGAATTTGAAAAAGACGGTTTCCTATGTTGTCTTCAAGCAACAAAAGTTCTTCCGAATATTTCTTTGCGGCTTCCTTATCTGCGGTTGCTTCTGCAACAAGTAAAAGAGTCTTTAACACAGCAATATCTTTCGGATCCGTCCTGTATAACTCCTCCATAATCCGCCTGGCCTGCGCAAATTGACCGCTGTTAAAGTAATGACTATATAACAATCTCTTGTCCTGCGATTGTGTCAATAACTCTTCTGCCTTTTCTTGCCGGCCGGTGAGTCGATAGTATTCGGCATAACTGTTAAGTACATCCCTGTTCTCGGGTTCGTAAGCTTTTGCCTGCTCGAAAGACGAAGCAGCAATACTGAACAAAAACTCTTTTCGCTCGGCATTGGCTTCACGAAGAGCCATCCTCATCGCCATCCTTCCCAGCAACAAGGCATTTCCCACGCTCGGAAAAGCTGCCTGCAAACGCTGCCGAATAGCCAGAGCCGCAGCTGGGTCTTCTTCGCTTATGTATTCAGCATACAAACCCTGCAACTGCCACACCCTCGGATTAAGACGCATTGCTCTGGCCAAAGCATCTTTTGCCTCTGTCATCTCGTCGGTGTTTACATTATCACCCAACCTTCGGTTCCGCTGGTACAGTGCATTCGCCAGTGCTTTTGCAATATTTCCATCGAGAGGGTTTAAAGATACAGCTTTCCGGGCGTCTTCAATAGCGGCAGTCTCATTTCCAAGAGCAGCGTTGACATTGCCTCTGAACATATAACCGTAGGAAAAAATCGGCTTTTGCTTCAAACACTCATCAAGTTTTACCAGTGCGTCTTTATATTCGGCTTTAGCCGCATCAAAACGCGCAGCAAAGAACTTGCCTTCGCAATCGTCAAGATTTTCACGTCTTGCGATATCTACGAGTGTCGATACCAATTGCCAATCTTTCGTTTCGAGCGCTATCTCAAAAAGATAACTCACAGCAAGTCGCTGTGAATCTGTCATTTTTTCTCCCTCTGCTTCCGCAGTGCTGACATCGTCATTGGCTTGCAAACAGGAACCAAGAACCTTTTTGAATTCTTCAGCCGCTTCGTTCGGTTCGTTATTCCTCTGGTAAAATATACCAAGACTCATAGCCTTAACGGCCGGGTCGGAAATGTTTGATAGAGCCTGCTTTTCTATTTCCTTACGCCTTTGCTGGGAAATCTTGTTCGGTTGTGGCTCAGAAAGTATCTGTTTATAAAACAGTAACATTGTACTATCTGGAAAATATTCCAAAACCCGATTAACTATTGCCTCGGCCTGCTTTAACTTGCCTTCTTTTATGTAATTATTGCACACAGCAACAACAGAAGCCTCTCCAACGGAATTCGGCTCCATTAACAGCAGCTTCTCCACCAATTCTGCAAAAGTGTCGTTGTAGCCCTTCAACTCAGATGTCATTAACTCATCAACACTTTCCGCACCCTCCATACCCTTTTTTTCCGCTCCTGTCGCCCTGCCCAAATTCTCTTTCATCTGCTTTTGTGCTACAGCCCTTTGAACTTGTCTAATCTTGGCTTGTACCAGGCCCAGATTGAGTTTAATTGTATTCGGGTCATCCGGACGGCCGACCTTGGCCAATTCCTCTTCGGCCTTATCAAACTGCCTTGCGGCAATATAAGCGTTGATACGAAATGTTTGACTTCTCTGGGTAGCCCAATATTTGTTCTCAAAAAAGTTTACAATATTTAAGACCCCGCCATAGTTCCCCAGTTTTAACAACACGCCCGCAAAATCCAGAAGAGCTTCTGGTTTGGTATCGTCAATTCTGCCTGGGCCATCCATCGCACTTGTGAAAAACTCCGCTACCATCCCCAATTCGGAAGTGTTCTCAAAAATCTTCGCAAGAGTATAAGAAAGCTGCGCATCATTTCGCCCTGATGCTTTAAACTGCTCGTAAGTTGCATACAGCGCCCTGACAGCGCTGCTTCTATCGCCCCTCGCAAGCTCAAGCATTCCTCTCCACTTAACAACCCTCGGCTCTTCACCACTACCGAAAATCTGTTCAATTTCGCCCACGACTTGCTCAGCAGCTGAAATCAATTCCTGCTTCCGCTTCGAGCCTATTTCTATTCCTTCGTACTGAGACTCAAGGACCTGTCCGATATAACAATTTGCAAGAAAAACACACAATGAAGCTCTATTCATTTTATTCGCCCACCTTTGTGGGCCACTCTCTTCCTGCGCATCCGGCAGTGTAAGGGCGTTCCCGGCTATTTCTATTGCCTTATATAAATCCGGCTCTTGAGAATAAATAGAAAACCTGCGATAGTGCAAATTGGCTGCGATTATTGCGTACGTTACATTTTCACTGTCCAATTCAACCGCTTTTTCAATCGCCGCTATGGCCTTATCAAGACTTTTGTGGCCTAAGCTCTGATAGAATCCGGATAATGCTGAATATGCTTCTGCACTGGAAGCAAACTTCTGCACAAACGACAAGTATTCAGGCTCAAGCGGTTGAATGCGTTCTAATGCATCGGGCTCCTTTCGAGCAAGTATAAGTTTCATTGATAGAAGATTAATGTGTGCTTTTACGTCGGTACCTGCAACCTCAACCGCCTGCTCTAAAAGTTCGAGAACATCATCTACGGCCTTTTTTCTCTCTTCAAGATTACCTCTTGAAGCAAGCAGCTCGGCTTTTGTGATGACCGCCTGCGCTAAATACCAATAGGCCTCAACATTATCCGGCTCAAGTTCTCGAACCTTTTCCAAATCATCGATTGCCTTCGACAGCGAAGCGTCAGGGTCGGTCCCTGCCCCCATCTTCGTCATTTCAAGGACGGCTCTGCCCCTAAGCAGATACAGGTATGGGCCCATACGCACAGCGGGCGCTTTTTCCTGTACTCCAAGGGATTCCCATTTGGCTATATCTTCGGTAAGCAGGTTCGCATCTGCTATTTCTATAAATTCCGACGCCTGCGACGCAACTTCCTGCCAATATCCACGCGCACCGTTATCAGCCATTATGTAAAAGTACTTCAGCCGTCCAAGTCGAGCTTTGACATTCTTCGGATCCAACTGGATTATTTTATTCCAACACCCCAATACATAGTTCCATTTGTCAGTTTTGAGATAAACATCTGCAAGCTTAAAAAGCATCTCTATCTTAAGCGAATCGGTCTTTGCCCGGGAACGCGCCCTCTGATAATTGCGCTCGGCTTTTTTGTATTCTTCTGCTTGTATCTGTTCATCTACCGTCTCACTGGCCGCTTTCATTGCCGCATCACCGTCTTTGATAAACGGCTCCGGGCTTCGGCCCCAATACAAAAACAGCCAAATGAAAGTTACCGCCAGAACTACGAAAATCACCGACCCAACAAGCGCAACTTTCTTATTCAATCTCTTCTTTGCCATAATTTAACCTCGCATTTTGTAAATCAAAAAGCAAAATGCAAAAATCAAAATTAAGGAAGTTATCCCTAAGGGACCCCACAATTTTGATATTTACTTTTTGATATTTAATTATCGTTTAGCTTTTCCTTCCTTTTTTATATCGGGCCAATGCTGCTTTTCTAAAATGGGTAAGATTACGCTTAAAAGCTTTTGGCTCGCTGCCGCTGCTTCTTCCTTGTCCGGGTAAATCGCTACGCCAAATCTCGAATTAAAAAACTTCCATTCAACTTTGCAAAAATACGAATATTCACCGAAAATGTTTTTATTAAGAACTATTCGAGCATCTTCTCTGCTGCCGGCATAAACACCGTTGACATTAAAAAAGTACAAAACAGGAAATTTTATATCCCCCTGCCAGGCGTTGGAATTCACAGCACCAAAAACGAGGCATCTTCCCGCAATTTTTTCCTCGATACCATCTTTATTTATTTCGAACGTTACGCTATCAGACGTAAGTTTTTGATAGCCACTGCCGGTATAACATTCTTCCGGCACATGCGGCACCCTGTCCGGAAGCTCGTAATAAGTAATAAACAACAAGCAATAACGCATGGCACTGTCAGCAGCTGCATCGGTATCTTCCAGAGTCCATTGAATATAATCTTCCGTGCCCAGAGCCTTAACAATCTCTTCATTTTCGATTTTGTCTTTCGATACTACTTTGTAAGGAGTCAAACCATTTTCATCCAAAAGATCCAAAGATTTTCTCAACGGCAACGGCTCCTTCTTTAAGTACACTCCGAAACTTTTTATCGCAATCGACATACCGCTGCCGGCTATCGCAAGCACCGCTGCACATATTAAGAAGGCCGGCTGTAAATAACTCTGGTATCTGGTATCTCGCATCTCGCTTCACGCCTCAGGATTTTTCCGCCTACGAACCACAATGTCCGAAGCTCTCGCCCTGGTTTCCTCAATAAACAAACTCGACATAAACCACGCTATAAGACCATATAAGCCAAACGCCAACGGCAACATCGACATCCCAAGAATGTCGTGATAAATACCACGAGCGTATCTGGGATCTCCCAGCACATAAATAAATGCAGTAGCCGATACACGAACGATATTGCAAAATATCGCTATCGGTATTGTGGTGGCTAACAAAACAATTCGCTGCCATACAGGTCTGTAGTGCAAGTAGGCCATGGCAACACCCAAAGCCAAAAAGGCCATCAGCAATCGCATACCGCTGCAGGCCTCGGCTACATTAAGCGAAGGCTCTATCTTTTGGCCCTTATAAATCACATCTATCACCACACCACTGGCCGTAGCATCCATCCCGCTAACCAAATTCAGCAAAGCAGTTGTAGTATTAGTAGCGAGTATTCGCATCGGCATAGTCACTTGAACATAAAATCTGGCCGGGAGAGGAACAGCAAAAACCAAAAATGCGATCGGAAGCCATGTGTATTTAATCAAACGCCACCCGCCTAAAAACAATACAACAGCACCAAGTGTCGCTATCATCCCGATCGGTCGAAAGTAGCCGTACTGGAAGTGAACTATGTTAAGAGGATAAAATACGATCCCGCAAATCAAAAAAAACAGACCCAGGTAATTCGGTCCGGTTCGAAGATTTAAAATCTCGCTCTTATGCTGATTAATAAAGTATAAGCTAAAAAGCGGAATCAGAAAACCGTGCGACCAACTACTGTCAGTAACCCATCTGCTGACAATACCGCTAATTTCGCTGCGAAAAAGGTAGGTGAACAATCCGGCAATTATCAACATCCTGATATAAGTATGTACCCCAAGCTCACGCCAACTCCACAAGGATACAGTTGAGCCTTGTGTTTGGGTTTCCATTTTGCGACCTTTTGCAAGATTGGAACCGTCTGCAATAGAAGAGGTAATATTTTTCGCCATAACTAACAAGATAAAATAAAAAAAGGCAAAAGTAAAAATCGTTCTGCGAAAGCAGTGGCGGAAACACTACACACTAAAAAAGCCAACTGGGTATAGGCCTGCGAGTCCCGTAATCCCTGTCTGCAAAATTACGGTCATAAATAAACCCGAATCCGTAAGTGGCCCTGAACGCATTTCGCAAAACCGCACGCCATCTTGCGGTCGAATGTGTGCCTACATTTATCAAATCGTTCGGCTTGATAAAGAAATCCGGCTGTTCTCCCCGGGCAATTTTATCCAAATCCACCATCACGATTTCTTCTTTATTCTTACCGATCCTTCTTACCACCTCACAACGTTTCGGCCAAGCCAAAGGTCCCAAACCACCCGCTGCAGCTATAGCCATCTTCAAGGTCATCGGTCGTCCTGTAATATAAATATATCCCTGACTGTTGACATTGCCCATAATACAGAATTCGCCGATAATATCAACAGGGACCTGAATGTTATCACCAGGCCTTATCACAATATTATATCGAGGGTCGCCACCGGCCAGCCTGTCGGCAGGAATTTTTATAACCCGCGCCTGCACTCCTCCTGTCCCTACCTGGTCCCAGTCGAAATCCTGCGGCACTGTTTGCCTCAGCGGCTTGACCGCTTTCTCCGGCTCAATTTTAACCACCGGCTCCTGCTGACCGATTTGAACCGGAACCCATCTGCCGTCCTGAAAAACCCACTCAATACGACCTTTTCCTTCCTGCTTAATCGGCTCATCTATCGTCTCTCGACCATCCGGCTCGATAAATGACTGCTCCGTGGCGTCAGTATCTACTCCGGCCTGCTCGCCGCTGCTCAGCGGTTCAAACCCTTCCGGTAAAGCCGCTTCGGTAAGTTCGGTATCTGTTATCATCTCCGCAGAAGCTACAACCAACCCACCTGTGCTGGGCAATTGCCGCATCGCCCGCGGCGCTATTATTTCCAGCATCTCATGTTCAGGATCAATCAGTTCCTCCGGCCCCTCCGACAAAGCCTGCTCCATCTCAACAGACTCAGTTGTTACTTCTTTGCCCGTAACAGAACGCGAAACATAAATATAACTTATGTTAAATTGGTTTATCCCCCCCGCAGTCGCAAGCGCATCAAGCAACCTGAAATCATACCGCGGAATAGGATATCTGTTCGGCCGCGGCACACCATTACCCGATATTGAAAACGCACGTTGTTGCGAACTCATCAAAGTTACGGTAACAGACGGCTCTTTTAGTATGCTCGGCGAAAGAATCTGCATTATCTCCTCCTCAAGTTGCGATTCGGTCAATCCTGCCGCCTCAATTACCCCAACTTCCGGAATGGATATTTTGCCGGTCTCAGTAACGGTATAATCGTTTATAAATGAATCTCTCTCCTGAAGCAGCTCGAAAATGGATATTCTGACAATGTCGCCCGAACTAAACACATAATCAGTATCATATACTATAACATCTACCGGTCGCGGCTCTTCGGCTCCCTCCCAGGCCGACGATGTTTCATCCGCCACACCCAACGAATCCAATATCACATTGACCGCTGGAACAGGACGAAATCTGCCTACTTGAGTCGGGTCAAAAAATTTATTACCGCAACCCGACAGGAAAATTAAGAGGTAAAAAGCAAAAAGCAACAATAAGAAATTAAACTTGCGGAGTCCCTTCTTATAGACAACTTCCGCCGTAAGGCGTTCCCGCCGTAAGGCGTCCTGTGGACAAGCAGCCTTAATTTTACATTTTGATATTTGATTTTCGCTTTTTCCTATAATCTGTATCCCCTTGTTAACACCAAAATTCCCAAAAACAGCAAGCCTTCAATCCTTTACAAAACTCTAAAAAGCTCAAAACATACGCTTACTTGATGAATTTTATCGGTTTAACACCCTGTTCGCTTAACTTTTTTTAGCCACCGTAAGGCCAATACCACAAAGAAATTAAAAGTGAAAATCAAAAATAAAAATTGCGGAGTCCCTTATGGACAACTTCGGCCATAATACCGCCAGGCATCCCTTTCGAGAGGGGACCCCAAGCGGACTTATTTCACATTTTGATATTCGATTTTATACTACAACTATAGGCGCTAAAAGCAGTTATGAAACGAAATGCTTCGTTGATATCCCTACCCGGCCGCTCCTCACTTTACATACATAAAAAACAGTTATGTATTTATACTCTTTAGATGTGCGATTTGTTCACTACAGCCTTTTTAATTTAAGCCCTATAATTATCGCAATGCCAGTACAGATAAGAATACCATTTCAGTAGAAAAAAAATACAAATAGCGATAAAAAACCGCCGGATATTATCCCCCATCGATATTGACTCGTGCCCTGTGGTTCGTGCTTATTATTTAGATTCCCTCGTCTTTTATCAGAAGTACGCCATCGAGGGATAAAGACTTACTCCTTTACGATACCACAAACTATTCGTGAAAATCCATTTTACTTTAGCGTATAGCCCTGCTATCCGTTTTCACCATACGTTAATTTTGCAAGCTGTTCCATAAAAGCATACCTCTGGGCCGCATCACTCTTGGCAAGTTTCAGTAGTTTCTCTGCTATTTTCGGCTGTGATTTCTGCAACGCACGAAAACGGTTCTGGCCATAGACATACTCTTCAAAGTCAAGCGTAGGAGCCTTCGAATCAAGCTGCAACGGGTTTTTATTCTCTTTTTTAAGCAGTGGATTGAACCTGTACAACAGCCAATGGCCGCAATCAACAGCCTTTTTCTGCTCCTGATAGCCGTTGGTCATATTGATACCGTGAGCGATACAATGCGAGTAGGCAATTATAAGCGAAGGGCCCGGATAGGCCTCGGCCTCAACAAATGCCTTCACCGTCTGATTGGGATTTGCACCCATCGCTATCTGTGCAACATAAATATTGCCATAGATAACAGCCAAAAGTCCAAGGTCTTTTTTAGGCGTTGACTTTCCGGCTGCCGCAAATTTGGCCACCGCCGCCCTCGGCGTGGACTTCGACATCTGTCCGCCTGTATTGGAATAGACCTCCGTATCCAAAACGAGCACATTAACATTGGCCCCGCTGGCTAAAACGTGGTCCAGACCGCCATATCCGATATCGTAAGCCCATCCATCACCACCAAGGGCCCAGACTGATTTGCGAACGAGATAGTCTGCAATATCCAACAGATGCTTACAATTCTCACACTTGCTCTTTTCGCACTGCTTTTTCAGTTTGTCTATTCTGGTTCGCTGCTCTTCGATAGAGTGCTGCATCGGGTCGTCGGCCAATGCAGCAGTGCGGATTTCTTCGGCCAGGGCGGTATCAACGCAGCCGGCCTCTGCCGCTTTGTCCATCAGTTCCAGCGCCCGCTCTTTGAATTTGTTAACAGTCAGCCGCATACCCATAGCGAACTCGGCATTATCCTCAAACAAACTGTTACTCCAGCTCGGCCCCCTGCCGTCCGAATTTTTCGTATAAGGCGTCGTCGGCAGATTACCGCCGTAAATCGAGGAGCAGCCGGTCGCATTTCCAATCAAAGCCCTGTCGCCAAACAATTGCGTTAACAGTTTTACATAAGCGGTTTCTCCACAGCCGGCACAGGCACCGGAATACTCAAACAAAGGCCGAATTAACTGGCTGCCCTTCACTGTGTCAGCGCTGAATCGCTTCGGGTCGGTATCCGGAATCGACAGGAAGTATTTGTAATTCTCTCGCTCGGCGCCGCGAATCGGCTCCTGCAGAGCCATATTGATTGCCTTTCGGCCTGTGGGCTGTTTGTTTTCGTCTTTTTCCTGCGCAGGGCAATTAACCACACAGGCCCCACAGCCGGTACAATCCTCCGGGGCTACCTGAACAGTGAACTTCATACCCGCAAAATCTTTGCCTTTTGCCTCGGCGCTTTTGAATGTGGCAGGAGCATTCCCAAGGTGTTCCTGGTCATAAGCCTTTATTCTTATGGCAGCGTGCGGACAAACCAGAGAGCATCGGCCACATTGAATACAAATGCCAGGCTCCCAGGCCGGGACATTGAGACCGATATTGCGTTTTTCATACTGGGTTGTGCCGGTCGGGAACTTGCCATTAACAGGCATTTTGCTCACGGGCAGTTTATCCCCGCGAAAGGCCATAAGCTCAGCAGTAACGTCCCTGACAAAGTCAGGGGCATCATCCGGAACAACCGGCGGCATTTTTATCCTGCTTGTCACCTTCTGGCCAACCGTAACTTCATAAATTTTGTCAAGGGCGCTGTCAACGCCGGCTTCGTTCATCTCAACGATTTTCTCACCCTTCTTGCCGTAAGTTTTTTTGACCGCATCTTTAATGGCCTTGACGGCTGTCTCAATCGGAATAATATTGCTTATCTTGAAAAAAGCGGTTTGCATAATCACGTTGATTCTCGCACCTAAACCAAGCTCGCCGGCAAGCGAAATCGCATCAATGACATAGAACTTCAGCTTCTTCTCGATTATCTGCTTTTGCACCTCCTGCGGCAGAGTGTCCCACACTTCGTCTTTGTCGTGACTGCTGGTCAACAAAAACGTCGCACCTTCACGCGCCGACGAGAGCATATCAACTTTTTCCAGAAAACTTGGATTATGACAGGCAATAAAATCAGCTTTACCTACCAGGTAAGGCCTTCGAATAATCTGCTTTCCAAATCGCAGATGTGATATAGTAACAGCACCGGCTTTTTTAGAATCATAAACAAAGTAGCCCTGTGCGTAATTGTCAGTCAGTTCGCCGATAATTTTTATGGAGTTCTTGTTAGCACCGACTGTCCCGTCCGAGCCGAGACCGTAGAACATCGCAGAGTAAAATCCATTGTCGGCAACCTCAAAAGAGCTGTCAACTTCCAGACTGGTATTTGTTACATCGTCAATAATACCTACCGTAAAACCATTTTTCGGCTCTGCGGCATCGAGATTATCGAAAACAGCTTTCACCATAGCCGGGGTAAATTCCTTCGAGCCCAGTCCGTATCGGCCCCCGACAATCACAGGATATTTTTTGAAGGGCGATTGCCCCTCGGCCATCGCTTCGCCGATAGCGGTGCGAACATCCAGGTATAACGGCTCGCCGAGAGAGCCGGGTTCTTTCGTCCTGTCCAAAACCGCAATTTTCTTTACGCTTTTCGGCAAAGCGCCAATAAAATGTTTAATGCTGAACGGCTTATAAAGCCGTACCTTCACCACGCCGACCTTTTCGCCGTCAGAAGCCAAATGCTCCACCGTTTCGTGGACGGTGTCTGCTCCTGAACCCATAATGATGATAATTTTCTCTGCATCCTCCGGGCCGACATAATCGAACAAACGATAGCTTCGCCCAACCAGCTTGGCAAACTTGTCCATCGTATCGGCAACAATCTGCGGGGCAGCTAAATAGAATTTGTTTACCGTCTCCCGTCCCTGAAAGTAAACATCGGGATTCTGCGCCGTGCCGGAAATCTGCGGCCTGTCCGGCGATAACGCTCCGGCCTTATTTTGAGCAATAAGATCGTCATCAATCATCGCCCGCATATCATCGAATGTCAGTTCTTCAACCTTTTGAACCTCATGGCTGGTTCTGAAACCATCAAAGAAATGTATGAAGGGTACCCGAGAGGATAGTGTCGCCGCCTGAGCGATAAGCGCAAAATCCATAACCTCCTGAACGTTGCAGGAACAAAGAAAAACAAAACCGGTCGCCCGACAGGCCATTACGTCCGAATGGTCGCCGAAAATTGAAAGCGCCTGACAGGCCAACGACCTGGCTGAGATGTGAAAAACGCTCGGCAGCAGTTCGCCTGCAATCTTATACATACTGGGAATCATCAACAAAAGCCCCTGCGAGGCCGTGAAAGTCGTCGTCAGAGCACCCGTTGCCAATGCACCATGCACAGCACCGGCTGCGCCACCTTCCGACTGCATCTCCGTAACCGACGGAACGGTACCCCATATATTAGGCTCGCCCCTGGCTGATTTGGCATCGGCGATCTCACCCATAGCTGAACTCGGAGTAATCGGATATATTGCAATCACTTCGTTAGTAGCATGGGCCACGTAGCTGGCTGCTGTATTACCGTCAATTGTAACCATTTTGCGATTCATAGACTCTTCACCTTCTAAAATAAAAACTATTTCTTTTTTCCTTTTAGATATAATCGTTGAGGAGGTTTTCAAGCAGTTCCTGTCGGCCGCTCTTAATCTGCGGTTCGCCGTGCTCAAGGGTGTAAGCTTCGAGCTGCTCGAAATCCAGCTTGCCGTTTTCTATTTTGACACCGAACTCTTCGTCCCAGCCCGCGTAACGCTGCTTAACTATATTTTCAAAAGTCTTGTCCTCTATCATCTTTGCTGCGTTTTTCAGTCCGCGTGCGAAAGAGTCCATTGCGCCGATGTGGCCATAAAACAGGTCGATACTATCGATGGACTGCCGGCGCAGTTTAGCGTCGAAATTCAGGCCACCGGTGGTAAAGCCGCCGCCTTTTAAAATGATGTACATTGCCAGGGTGGTATCGTAAACGTTGGTCGGGAACTGGTCGGTGTCCCATCCGAGCAGCATGTCGCCACGGTTGGCATCGACAGAACCTAATATGCCGTTGGCAATGCAGAAGGCAAGCTCATGGTGGAAATCGTGGGCGGCTAAGGTTGCGTGATTGGCTTCGATGTTGAGCTTGAAGTGCTCAAGCAGGTTGTACTTCTGCAGAAAAGCAAAACAGTTGCCGGCGTCAAAGTCGTACTGATGCTTGGTCGGCTCCTTGGGCTTTGGCTCAATCAGGAACTGGCCTTCGAAGCCGATTTTTTTCTTGTGGTCAACCGCCATTTGCAGCAGCAGGGCCAGATGGTCCAGCTCACGTTTCATATCGGTGTTGAGCAGTGTATCGTAACCCTCGCGCCCGCCCCAAAAAACATAGCCGGCTCCGCCAAGCTCGTGGGTAATTTCCATAGCCTTCTTAATCTGGCTTGCTGCGTAGGCAAAAACCTGCGGGGCCGGATTAGTGCCGGCTCCAGCCATAAAACGGCGGTGTGAAAAGGCGTTAGATGGACCCCAGAGAAGGCTGACCCCGGTTTGCTGGTGGAGGGTTTGTGCGGTTTCCAG
>CAJVYN010000004.1 GCA_913009355.1 uncultured bacterium
TTGTGATTGTTGTTTTTTTTTTTTTTTTCAAGCAGAAGACGGCATACGAGATAAAGGAATGTGACTGGAGTTCAGACGTGTGCTCTTCCGATCTTAACCTGTACAAGCAATGATATGATACCGTTTGCAAAGGCCGTCGACTTTAAGCCGTTAGTTCATAAATGGAAAACTGCAGAACGAGTTGAATTAAGAGCTGAACTTGACGCTGCTTACTTTCTGCTGTATGGAATTGAAAGACAAGATGTCGAATATATTCTTTCGACATTCAGCGGTACGAAGAAACAAGACAAAACATTGTTTGGTCCTTCCAGTGCCTTTGGCCGAATTTTAAAGCACTACGACCGCTTAAGAAAAGAATCCGGCAATTAACACGACAAGTCTTTGAAGATTTCAGTCTACCTGATATCCGGTAAATATAACGACAACCGCTGGCGGAACCGGGAAAATGTAACCCCGCCCACAGGTGGCGGGGCTAAACATAACGACAAAACCCCCAGGATAAACCTGGGGGCTAAACAGTAAAAAATGTGAAAATTGTGGTTTCTAACAGGTGATTTTTAGCAGCTTTTCCGCGATTTTTAAGCTGGCATCCTTGTTGGCAAGCCCCTTACAATTCTCCGCCATTTTTTTTCGTTTCTCGTCATTTTTCATTAACACTTCCAACTCTTCGGCCAGCCATTCAGCCCTTTCCTTGTCATCCGGCAAATCATCTACGATAATCGCAGCTCCAGCCGAAACCAGTTTGCCCGCATTTAAGTACTGATGCCTGTCCTTATGATACGGATAAGGCATACAGATACTCGGCAGGCAAGCCGCAGCGTATTCGGCCACACTGACCGCTCCACTTCTGCCGACCACTAAATCCGCAGCCGACAGTAAGCTCGGCATATCATTATAATAGCCCAAAACCTTATGCCCGATTTTCACATCAGCATACTTTTTATTAACTTTTTCAAAGCCGGCCTGTCCTGTCAAATGAACTATCTGCCAATCGTCGGCAAAGGCGTTTAGCTTCTCTAACAGCAAACATACTGCTCTGTTGATGCTTTCGGCCCCGCTGGATGCGCCTGTTATAAGTAAAATCTTTTTTTGTTTCTCAAGGCCCAATTGCTCTATCAGCCTGTCGGGCTGCGGATTGGCGAAGCCGCTTCGTAATGGACAGCCGACAACATCAATTTGTGCGCCGCTGTGTGCAAAGCATTGGACGGTATCCTCGAACTGCACAAAAATTTCGTCTGCCCAACGCCCTATTATTTTATTCGCCCGGCCCGGCACAATATCGACATTCAAAAGCACGATGGGTACTTTACGTTTGTGCCCAGCCCAACAAACCGGCGCTGCAACAAAGCCGCCGACACCAATCACTACGGCGTTCTTACCTGCAGCGATTATTTTCCCGGCAACTCGGCTGCTTTTTAAGAACGAAGTGCAAAAGCCGATTAGTTTGCCGGGCCGACCGGAAAAACCTTTAGCTGGCAGCTGAGTATATTTGAAATTGGTTTTCGACAAAATTTGCGAGTCGATGCTGCGGGTGCTGACGAGGAAATGTATTTTCGCTGCCGGCTGTAATTTGACGATTTGCTCCGCCACAGCGACAGCAGGATAGATATGTCCCCCTGTCCCTCCGCCGGCGAAAAAGTAACTCACCTGTCGCACTGCTTAGTTTCCCTAATTTAGACGATCTACGCCTGTTTTGGCCTCTGGCTTCTGCCTTCTGTTCTCTATTTATTCAATGCCGGCAGTTATTTTAACCGCATATTACACGGAATACAGAGTTTTTTTATATTTGGTTTTTCTTTGTCAGGTTTTGTGTGTGTTCCACATTCTTCGTGAATATTCTTGACAGTGAGAGGTAAGAAAGCTATAATTGTACCACCTTTTGCAGTTTTCAAAGCACCATAAGGAGGGTGTCATGTGTAGAAAATTGTTTCTGTTAATCTCTCTTGTTTTAGTGCTGGGACTGGCCGCAGGGACAGCGGTCGCTGATGTTGACCCTAATCTTGTCGGCTGGTGGAGGCTTAATGACGGTTCTGGCAGCACTGCTGTCGATTCAAGCGTCAACGGCTACACCGGCACGTTGATGGGTGAGCCGAACTGGGTTAGTGGAAAGGTGGACGGTGCGCTGGATTTTAATGGCGTCAGTGACTATGTGGTTGTAACCGGATGTTATGGCGTTTTGGGCAATGGCCCTGCAGCGTCAACTACCTGGATCAAAGCGCCGGCGTCAATGGCAGGCGACTGGTTTCGCGATATTGTAACCTGGGGAACTAATGTAAACTCGGATGTTGGAAGATGGGAACTGACCCTTAACTACGGTCGTCCCTTTCTGGGGATGGCAGGCGGGTTTGTCAAGGTTGACCGAATTATAGCTGACGACGAATGGCATCACTTGGCGGTGGTACTGCCCGATCCTGATGGTGATCCCACGACCAACGATGCGACTATGGGTGATATTCAGCTTTACATTGACGGCGTTCTGCAGTTCGTAAATGCTAATCAGCCGACGAAGGTGGTCAATATCCATGGCCCTGACGATGCTAACGGCATCTTTAATGATGTCTATATAGGATGGTACGCAGAAGGTAAAACTACAGCTTACTGGCTTGGCTTGATTGACGAAGTCCGCATTTACGACCGTGCCCTTAGCGCAAACGAGATTGCGGAAGTTATGGAATATGCCGGACAATTGGCAGGCAACCCGTTTCCTGCTGATGAACAGGCAGCAGTGAGCATAAACGTGCCACTTAACTGGTCGTCGGGAATAGACGCCAACTCGCACGATGTGTACTTCGGCACCGATGTAAACGCTGTAACAGACGCCAATACATCTTCAAGTGAGTACAAAGGCAGCCGGAATAGTAACAGCTATGCCCCAGGCACTCTTAACTTCGATACAACTTACTACTGGCGGATTGACGAGGTCAACAATACCAACGTCTGGAAAGGTTACCTCTGGCAATTTTCTACCGGCGGCAAAGCGACCAACCCCTATCCTGTGGATGGAGGAACCGCTGTGCCCGGAGAAAAATTCCTGAGCTGGAACGGATTTGCAGAAGTTTCTTCTTATGATGTGTACTTCGGCCCGGCAGATAATATGCAGTACGTCGGTAATTATACTGATACGACTGTTGGATTCTCCGACCTGGCAACGGCTTTGTCGGAGGCGTTTCTATCGGGGGGTATTTACCAATGGCAGGTCAACACGCTGGATGACCAAAATCAGCCGGCTGTCGACGGTGACATCTGGACAGTCACAATTATAGACTATGCAATTGTAGATAATTTTGATCATTATATTGATACCAATGGACTGTTGGGCACCTGGACGGATGGGAGCACAAATGGTACGGGCTCTGAAATTTCCGAAGACCTCACCGGTTCGATGAAACTTACTTACAGCAATGAACCGGCTCCGTATCGCTCGGAAACCTCCCGGCAGCTTTCTGATGTTAACGACTGGAACAGTGATGGTATGGCCATTTTGGCGGTATCATTTTTGGGAGTCCAGGATAACAATACGGCACAAATGTATGTTGTTCTGAGCGATGGTACAAATGCCGCTGAGGTTACCTACAACGGCAGTGGCGGGCTGACGAATCAGTACTGGGACAGTTGGTATATTAAACTGCAGGACTTCAATGATTTGGGCGTGGACGTAACAAATGTAGTCAGTATGACCATTGGTGTTGGCGATGGCAGTCCCGGCGGGGCGGGTGTGCTGTACATCGATGATATTGTTTTGTATCAGCCGAAATGTCTGGCCGAATTCAGGCCGGCGGCGGATTTAGATGGAGACTGTGATGTTGATATTAGCGATATTGAGATATTAGTGGATAGCTGGTTGATGAGCGATTATACGGTTATAGCTCAACAGCCCGCTGACGCCAACTTAATTGTCCATTACGATTTTGACGAAGTCGGCGGTAATATTGCTTATGATTCTTCCGGCAATGGGAACAGTGCCGCCGTGGAGGCCAATGACATCGCGACGGTATGGGATACGAGCGGAGGCTATGACAGCGGCTGTATTGTTATCGAACCCAATACAGTGGTAACTGCACCGAACAGCCTCTTTAGTACAATCGGCCAGGAAGTGACAGTTTCCCTGTGGGTCAACGGTGATACGCAGGATTATCCACGATGGGCGAACCAGGCCGGGTTTGCCGCAGGGGCCGTTCCGAGAGAAGATAACCTCTGGGACCAGGCGAGCTGGTCAATCGATTCAGCGGGTTCGTATGGCGGCCAGTGGAATCATTACGCATTCGTCAAGGACAATGAACTTATGCGGATTTATCATAATGGTTTACTGGTAGGGCAAAACAGAGAAGCTTCACAGCAGATTGACGGCAGTAACGCAGGGCCTTCGTATTTAGCATCGAGCAGCCTTGATACTGGAACTCAAACCCAGCTTAAGCTGGATGAATTCAGGATGTATGATTACGCATTATCACAGCGGCAGATACTGTATCTTGCCGCAGGAGCCAGCGGTCAGTTGAATCAGTCATTGGAGCCGGCCATCCTTAATTTCGATTTCGATAATGATGGCCAAATCGACCTGATGGATTTCTCTGTTCTGGCCGGCAAATGGCTGCAGAGACCATTTTAATCCCTATTTACAGAGAGAATACAAAATGAATAGACGCGATTTTCTAAAAAGTTGTGCGTTAGCGGCAGGCGGCGCCGTTATGTCAAGCTCGATAGTAAAGGCGGCGGGACTGGCCTTATCAAATAAGACTCTAAAAATGCGGGTCGGGCCTGCTTTGCCTAACATTGTCTTCATTATGGCTGATGATATGGGCTACGGAGATCTAAGCTGTTTAAATCCCGGCTCTAAAATACCCACACCTAATATGGATCGAGTGGCGGCGGGGGGGATGACATTTACCGATGCTCACAGCAGTGCGTCAATATGTACACCGTCACGTTATGGTGTTCTGACAGGACGCTATTGCTGGCGAAGCTCGCACGCAAACGGAGGAGCATTGAACGGGACCGACAAATTGTTTATGGACACGAACCGTATGACAGTGGCCTCGCTTTTGAAAAAACACGGCTATGAAACCGCCTGTGTCGGTAAATGGCACCTTGGGCTGACCAATACAGCGCCGGTCGATTTTGACAATCCCCCTATAACGCCTGGGCCGAATGAGTTTGGCTTCGACTACTGGTTTGGGATTCCGGCATCGCTGGATTTTGAACCGTATCTTTACATCGAAAACGGTTTCCCGACAGCGCCTCTGACGGGAACTACACCGGGTTCAGGCGGCGCTGCGTTTTATCGGGCAGGCAGAATTGCCCCTGATTTTAAGCACGAAGAGGTGCTGCCAAAGATTACGGAAAAGTCCATAGAGTTTATCGAACGGCATCAGAAAGAACAGCCGGATAAGCCGTTTTTCCTGTACTTTCCAATGACAGCTCCTCATACTCCATGGATGCCGCTGGACTCTAACTATCAGCGAAGCAGGGCCGGCGTTTACGGGGACTTTGTGACCCTTGTTGACTGGAGCGTGGGCCAAATTATGAAGACACTGGAAAGGTATAATCTGGCGGAAAATACACTGGTTATTGTTACCAGTGACAACGGCGCCTATGAAGCTACTATTGGAAATTATAATAACGGCGTTTCCACCGGCACTCCGAATTTCGGCCACGAAGCGAACTATATATACCGCGGCCAGAAGTCGGATGTCTGGGACGGCGGACACCGGATTCCATTTCTTGCACGCTGGCCGAGAGTTGTGTCGGCAGGCAGCACTTCTGACAAAACTATTTGCCTGCTCGACCTTATGGCGACCTGCGCTGCGATAGTTGGTGAAGAACTGCCCAACAATGCCGGCGAAGACAGCTTCAGCTACCTGCCGTATCTGCAGGGCAAAACCCATACCGGCCCGGTCCGTGAAGCGGTTGTGCATCACTCCGTCAATGCTATGTTTGCGATTCGAAAGGGCAAGTGGAAGTTTATAGACGGGACAGGTTCCGGCGGCTGGTCAACCGGAGGTGACAGCTTGCCCGGACAAATATACGATATGTCAACCGACCCCGAAGAGCAGAATAATCTTTATAACAGCCGTCAGGATATCGTAACCGAATTGAAAACGCTGCTTGAGCTATACAAAAGCCAGGGCTACAGCCGACCAATGTAACATAAACATAAGCAAACAGGATAACTAATTTGCCTCTCTCTTCCGTGTGGATAGGCGAATCAGATTTCTTATGCCGGCGGTGTCTCTGGCGGCAAGCCATTGCTGCTCGAACAGCTTTTCCTGGGCAATCTGAGCTATTGCCATCAGTGCCCGCAGGTGGTAATTACGCTCGTCCCTGCTGCCTGCCAAAACGAACATTATCCTGATTGGCTCTGAAGTATGTGGAAAGTCAATACCATCAACGGCGCGGACGAGTAAAATATCGAATTTGTTTTCGCCCTCTACTACTATGTGCGGTATCGCAAAGCCGGGCTGAACTACCGTGCCGCCCTGGGATTCACGGTGAAGGAATTTCTCAAAAAGTACGTATTCGTCCGTCCTCAATCTCTCAGCCAGGATAGCGGAAACCTGGCGGAAGACACCCTCGGCAGACTGTCTGCCCTTTATATCCAGGACTTCACATTTTTCTATTAGTCGGTCGAATCTATCCTCGATTATATTGTCACGCTCTATCAAAATATCCCGCAGCTCGTTCTCAAGAGTAACGGTTTTAAGCTCCCTGTCGGTAACTCGTTCTACGATGTGCATCAATGCCGAGGCCCTCTGCACCCGTCTGGAAACATACAGGCCGAACCATACTGCACTCAAACCGATAAAGCCGGCGGAAATCAACAGCGGGACTTTGCCCATATCGACTATCAGAGCGCTATAAGCGACGATAGCAAGGATATGTATATAGGGGTAGAAAGGTGATTTGAACTTCGGCCGATAGCTTTGTATCCTGCTCTCACGCATTATAATCACGCTGGCGTTGTCGAGGATAAAAAGTATTATCATTAAGGTCGAGGCCGTTTTGACCAGCACTTCAATATCGAGAAAAACTATTGCCGCAACCATAAATCCGCCTGTGAGCAGTATGCTGAGCTGAGGTGTTTTGAAGCGATTATTCAGGCGGGCCAAAAGCGGCGGCAGCAGTTGGTCCCTGCTCATAGCCATAGGTGACCGTGAGGCGGCAAGTATGCCGCCATTTGCTGTGGTTACAAAAGCTGCTATGGCGGCGAAGCTGAGAATCGCAAACCCCGCAGAACCCATAAATTTACTCGCCGCCAGCGATATCGGCGTATAGCTGTCGGCCAGTTCTCTGCCATCCAGAACGCCTACAGTAATTGTGATTACACCAATGTAAAACAGCGTTACGACAAGGCAGGCCAGGAGCATCCCTAACGGCAGATTTCGGCCGGGATGCCTGACTTCTTCGGCAATGCTGGCCACTTTAGTCAGGCCGCCGAAGCTTATGAAAACCAAGCCCGCTGTCGCCAACACTGCCGGCCATCCCTTTTCCAGAAACCCTTCGTATCTGACTGACTTGACGGCGCCGGCGCCGAAAAGCACAAAGAAGGTAAGTATCGCCAACAGTATCCCCACCAGCAGAACCTGGAATCTGCTGGTCTGTTTGACGCTCACGATATTAAGGGCTGTAAAGCCAAGGCAGCAAAGAGCGGCAATCAACTTGAGATGCCACGGGCTAAGCTGCACCGCCTGCTGAGCGAAGAGCATCTCTATCAGCAGCTCAATGAAAACCGCCATTCCGACAACGGCAAAGGCGCTTTTCAATGTTAATGAAAACCAGCTTGCCAATCCGCTAAACAGGCCCAAAATCGGGCCTAAACTTCGTTCAACGAAAAAATATGTCCCGCCCGCCCGCGGCATTGCCGTGGTCAATTCAGCTTTGCTGAGGACACTGGGAATTATCAGAACCGATGCAAAAAAATATGACAATATGACGGCGGGACCTGCTTTTGTGAAAGCAATGGCAGGCAGAATAAATAAACCTGAACTTATCATTGCCCCCGCTGCCACGGCAAATACACCAAGCAAACCGAGTTGTTTCTTCAGTACAGCCACCTTAAAACCTCCCATCGGGACAGCAGTATGTCAGCTCTGTTGCATATATTAGCAGAGTTTGTCTGTATAGCGTTAAAGATTTTTCCCGCATTTTGTCTTTTCTCGTATTGACTTCAGCAAAATTGTGTTTGTCGTCAATGCAGGAGAATTGGATGAAACGGATAGAAGGTTAAGACCGTCTTACGCACAGAGCAAAATGGCTGCACAAAACCAAAAGATTCCGAATGTTCAAGCATTGAATATCAGGTCGAGTTCGCCTCTCTTTGGCGTCGGCAACTCGGCCCCGCATCGGACACAATCAATCCTGTTAAGTCCTCGGCCTTTGCCGCAAGCCGGGCATTTGATAACCGCTGTGTGGTTCAGGGCCAAATACGTTAGCAGCCCCGCCAGATTGAATGCCCCCACCAGAACCAGCCAGAACAAAAGTTTGCCCCGGCAAGTCCGCCTCGACCAGCCGTGCCAAAAAGCAAAACCCATCATCGCTGCACTGAGCAGCCAGTTCAAAATGCTATAGCCCGGCCGGAAAGATTCTATGAGGCCTGCATATAGCGGGCTCATACCAGAGCCGTAACGAATAAGCCGATATAATTTGTCGCTCCAAAAATACCAGGCCAAATCATATACCGGCGGAGAAACTTTGGTTGTATAACTTTTAATCAGTGACTGGGGATCTCTCATATCGGTTACAGGATGAACAGGCCTTATCCAATCGAAACGATTAACTAAATCAAGGCTGCCGTTATCGGCTACTCTGTAAAGTTCGACCCACTTCTTGTGCGGCTTGCTATGGTAATCGCGCCGCCATTGCCGCCAGGCCTTCGACTGCCAGAAAAGACCTTCAGGTCGTGGTTTTGTATCGCTGCCTCTATAATACAAAAAAACGTCCTGCTTTGTGGCTGTGAACTTAACCGAATCACTGCGCCAATCCTCGGGTATGGTGATTGTCAGTTTTTGTTGCGGTTCTCGCATTACCAAGTGGTGTTTGCCATCTTCGGTCTGCAGGTGTAGTGCAGGTCGATATTCTATAGTAGAAGTTTCCCTGCTGTCAGCAACCAGAGATTTCCAGTTGTGCATTCGGAGGAATTTGATTTTTGCTTTTAAACTTTCAAAGAGTAGTCGCACCTGTTGTTTTTCAAAATCGATTTGGTAAATACGACACTCTGTTTGCCAAAGCAGTGTGGGGCTGAAAGAGTCTTTCGGAGCCCAGGCGGTAAAGTGTTTGAACTTGCCAAACGGCTTTGCTTTTGATTTCGAGTCTGTAAAACCTGTCGAGCCGATATATCCTATTATGCCGCCTTTTATGTGATAGCCCGCAAACAAATCCAGACCGGAATCGTAGCGCCAAACCTGCTCGGTTTTACTTTCCGAATTAACAGGTATTTCCAGCATTCTGGAAAACTCTGCGCCTATCGTTTGTATTTGCTTCATACGCCTGTCATCAAACCTATCAAGAGAATATTCTGTCCAGGAGAGATATTCGTAAGGTCTGTCTTTGCGTATGCCCTGCCAGAGTAGATTGTCATTGCAGTCATATATCTGCTCTTGTGTATATGGCTTACCGCCGGCCCTACTGTATTTAGGCGTATATACCAGGTGAATTGTCCCGTCGGGCAGAAAATTCTTGCTCGAACGGTCTATTCTCTGGTTCGGCTCTTCTGGCCGGCTGGTTTCCGGGGCAGTGTCTTTGTACGTGAGCATAAACCCTATTTGAGTAATAATAACCTGCAAAAAGCAAAGAATAAACAGCAGCATCAGAACTGTAATAGCTATCTTAAGAGGCGTTGCAGTGTATTTTGAAATACCTTTTAGTTTCATAACACTATTCCTCCGCCTAAAATTCTCTGTTTAAGAATGTGTCCGTAATTTGTGTCAGCAAAATCAAAATGCCAGCGATTATCGCCGCAAAAGCCAAGATGGGCTGCCACTGTGCAAGGGCCGTTACAAGGATTAAGACTGCAAACGCCAGGCCGAATATCTTTGTCGTGTACCATTTGACCCTGCTCAAACCTGCAAGGCAAGTTCCCAGATAGACCACAAATCCCAGTAAGATATAAATCCAACCTTCAATGAAAACCCGGATTGTTGGCGGCGGCGCCGCGAGTAGTTCCAGACGACAGGCATACCAGAAAAAGGCAAGCCAGACAGGCCCAAGGCAGATAACAAATGCCACGGCGGCCGCTGTTAATTTTGCGGCAAGTATAGTTTGCCGGCTAACAGAACGATGGAGCATAAACCCCCAGGTCTTTGTGAAATGAGCCACCCAGAACTGTCGCCCACCAAGCATCAGGCCAAGAGCTATTGATGTCAGAAACAGTAGCGTACCAACGGGCTGTAATAATGAAGGCTTGGTAAGTTGGTAAGTGGCTACATTAGAACCGGGTGAAAAAGTAGTAAAGTAAAAGCGTGCGTACATTGGCATCATTGCTCGCTGAGCAAGGCCTCCGAAAACAAGAAAAAATATTGCTGCAAGCAGCATCCACGGCAGAGACTCCCGAAGCTCTTTTCGCATTAGTGCTAAAAATTTCATTCTATATTTCCTCCCACTGAAACAGTTTTCTGCGATTAGCCGGTGCTGTAAATTCGATGAACTGGTCTTCCAGATTCATCTTGACGATTGTGTATTTTTCCGCTCCCGCCGAGTTTGCCCACTCTGCGATTTTTTCATCGTCAGTACCGACTAACGTCAACTCAAGCTCTTTTTCGCTGCGCCTGCAGTGCAGCAATCCGTCGATATCAACCTCAGCCGGGACAGAATCTTCAAAACCCAATATTACCTTTTTGATCGCTTCCCTGAACCGCTCGAGTTTGCAATCCGCTCTTAATACCCCTTTGTCGATAACAACAATTCTGTCGGAGACCCTTTCGACATCGCCGAGGATATGGCTGGAGAAAAGGATAGTTCTGCCCTGACGCATAATAAGCTCAATCATACCCTCTAAGAATTGCCGTCTGATTGCAGCATCAAGCCCGAGCGTCGGGTCGTCCATTATCAGCAGTTCCGGGTTCGGGGCCAGGGTAAGCGCCAGCGAAACCTGTGCACGCTGGCCGTTTGATAAGTGCTTTATCTTTTGCTTTTTCGGCAGGCCGAAGTATTCAATCATATCAGCGAAGAGCTTGTCATCCCACTGCTTTGGGAAAAACGCCCGCTGAAACTTCTCCAGCCCGGAAATGCTCATCCAGCGAAACAGCCGATGACCTTCTGCTACATAACCGATACGCTGACGAATTGCAGGCGTTAACGCAGCCGAATCACACCCCAATAATCTCGACGACCCCGCTGTCGGCCTTAACAGTCCCAGCATTAACTTAATAGCGGTTGTTTTTCCCGCTCCGTTTCGGCCGATAAAGCCGCAGATGCAGCCGCGCGGAATTTTCAAATCCATGTGGTCAACCGCAAGGGCGCTGCCGTAATATTTCGTAAGGCCTTGTGTTTCCAGTACTGTCTCAATCATTTTTTCTTCTTCCTGCTTTTTGACTTGTTAGCGAATCCAGCTAATCTGGTTTTGAACATTGCTATTAAATCCCGGCCTTCAAGACCTAAATTCAGGCCCCGTGTAATGAGTGTATCCATTCTCTCGGTGAGTATATTGATGTCTGCGGCGTCACCGCTGCGCAGCTTCGGGTCGCTGATAAATGTACCCGAACCGGTTTTGGTAGTAACCAGTCCGGCCTGCTCTAAACGGCTGTAAGCACGTGCGACAGTATTGGGATTAATCACTAATTCAGCCGCAAGTTTCCTGACTGCAGGCAGTTTATCACCGGTTGCCAGTTGGCCTTTGGCGATGGCCTCACTTATCTGCTCAGCAACCTGGACATAAATCGGCTCATCCGAACCGGGCGATATTTGTATCCACAAACCCATTGTTATCAGTTCTTCCTTATCCGGCGAAATTCTATCCAGACCTATAATTGTATCAGTACCATTAGTACATTATGTACTACTTATCGGGTATTGGCAAGTATTTTTTGAAAAAAAATCAAAAAAATTTCTTTTTATCTTTTTGAGTCAATACTGTGAAAAATCGCAGTAATACTGGACAAGCAACTGGTTATATTGTTAAAATACGGAATTAACGGAATAAAAGGCCGGCTTAGAGCGTCTTATAGAAAACAAGTAAAATATTGGTAGGTAGTTGAATTTCAGGTTGTTGCGGACAATATGGCTAAAAATATACTCAACGTAGGCGGTTTCAGCATAATCAAACGTATCGGGACCGGTGCTCGCAGCACAATTTACATGGCAACCGATGGGCAGGACAAAACTAAGGTTGCTCTAAAGCGGGTCATTTTTGAAAGGCCGGAAGATTCGAGAATTTTTGAGCAGGTTGAGACCGAATATAAAGTGTCCCGGCGGATAGACCATCCTTATGTCCGCAAGTGCTACACACTAAAGAAAATACGCAGTATGTTCAAAGTGAAAGAGATGCTGCTTTCTATGGAACTATTCGAGGCGAGAACTCTCGAAGATAGTCCCACTTTGAGCTTGCTCGATGTGCTGCTCGTATTCAGAATGGTTGCAAGCGGTCTTGATGCTATGCACAGGGAGGGATTTGTTCACTGCGATATAAAGCCCAATAATATTCTTTTGAGCAAGTCCGGTTCGATTAAAATTATAGACCTCGGTCAGAGCTGCAAAATCGGAACAATAAAGCAGCGTATTCAGGGCACACCGGATTACATTGCGCCTGAGCAGGTTAAGCGTAGGCCGCTCGGCCCGAAAACCGATATCTTTAATCTGGGTGCGACAATGTACTGGGCCCTTACCGGCCAGAACATTCCGACTTTGATACCCAAAAAGGATAGTCTCGGCCTGCCCGTACTACAACAGCAGATGGCGCCTCACGAAATAAGAAAGCAGTTACCGGTGGGAATTTCAAAGCTCGTAATGGATTGTGTGGAAGAAGACTCTTCGAAGCGGCCGCGTAATATGGTGACGGTTATATCGAGGCTGGACATGATGGTCCACAGTATATTAGGCGGAAACCTAAAAAGTGAAAAGCTGAAAACGAAAAACGCAAAAACATAGTTTAAAACTCAAAACTAAATATCAATTTTCAAAATTTTTGAATCATTTTGCATTTTTATTTGTCTTCTTGATTCTTGCATTTTAATTTTTAATTTTTACGCTAAAAATGCCTCAAACAATAATTGATTTGCTGAAAAAGGGCACCGAAGCCAACAACACAGACAGGTTTCGGCGGGGTAATCTGATTTGTTTGCCGGCTGACGGCAGCTTAGTCGTAGCTGGTGATATTCACGGACATTGTCGGAACTTTGAAAGGATACTTGCTTTTGCCGATTTGGCTAACCATCCTGACAGGCATATCGTCCTGCAGGAAATCATACACGGCGGACCGGAAGATCCCCAGGGGGGTTGTTTATCTTACCAGGTGCTGTTCGATGCTGTCCGTTATAAATTAAGTTTCCCCGACCGTGTCCACATTATTATGGGAAATCACGATACCACTTTCATCAATAACAGCGAAGTAATGAAAGATGGCTGCGAGATGAATCGTTCAATGCTTTTGGCTCTGGAGCGCCAATTCCAGCAGGACAGTACAGATATCGAGCTGGCGATAAGACAGCTCCTGTTTTCACAGCCGTTAGCGGTCAGAAGTGAAAACAGGATATGGCTGTCGCATTCATTGCCGGGCGATCGTTACGTTGATAAATTCGACCGGCAGATTTTTGACAGACAACTGGAACAAAGCGACCTGGTCAGGCCGGGTTCAGCTTATATTTTGACCTGGGGCAGAAGACACAGTCAGTCAACTCTTGATAAAATGGCCAAGCTCCTTGATATTGATATATTTATTTTGGGCCATCAACAACAGCCGAAAGGATGGAGTCGGGCCGGTGAGAATCTGATAATTATCGCCTCTGACCACAATCACGGCTCTCTGCTCTCTATAGACCTGGCAAAATCCTGTACCATTGAGCAGCTAATCGACTCTATAATACCATTGGCTTCTATATCTTGAACTCTAATTGATAATTAGACAGTCATTAGGCAATAATCAATAATCAATAATCAATAATCAATAATCAATAATCAATAATCAATAATCAATAATCAATAATCAATAATCAATAATCAATAATCAATAAATATGGATTGGTACTACTATATAGCCCTTGCGGCAATTCTGTCGCAGTTATTCTTTCTGTTCCATGCGTATCGTAATTATCATTACGCACTGGCCAAATACAGAAGGAATCGTTCCTGGTATCGGCCGCGCACGGTTCTGCTCGTGCCGTGCAAGGGGCGGGATTTAGCTTTTCAAAGAAATATCACCTCGTTTTTCAATCAGGACTATGAGAATTATCTGCTGTGGTTTGTGGTTGCCGATGAGTCGGATCTGGCTTATGCTCAGTTATGCGAACTGAAAAATAAACTCAGCACCGGCTCAAAGGCTCAGGATGTGCAGGTATTTGTTGCGGGTAAAAGTCAATCCTGCAGTCAAAAAATTCATAATCTGCTCTACTGTTATGAGAAAGTCAGCGATGATGTCGAGGTACTGGCCTTTGCCGATTCCGATGTCTGTGTTCGCAGCGATTGGCTAAGTCACATAGTTTACCCTCTTCGTCAGTCAAAGAATGGTGCATCCAGCGGCTATCGCTGGTTTATACCCAAAAAGAACAACTCTGCCAGTCTGGCTCTGTCAGCGGTGAACGCCAAAATTGCTCAGTTACTCGGCAACAGTCTTTTCAATCAGGCATGGGGCGGTTCTATGGCTATTCGTGTTGACGTTTTTCGCAGGGTGGGCCTTGACAGAATTTGGCCCAAGGCCGTAAGCGACGATTTATCGCTGAGCCGTGCGGTCAAAAAAGCTGGTATGAATGTAGCTTTTGTTCCCGCCTGTCTGGTAGCTTCGTACGAATCGGCCACCTGGGGTAAGCTTTTTGAATTCGGCCGACGGCAATTCCTAATTACCCGCATAAGCGCCCCTGCGACCTGGTGGTTCGGATTATGCAGCAGTCTGTATTCGGTATTGGGTTTATGGTGTGGGGCCGGCTTGGCGGTCTATGCCGCCAAAATTGGAGATGAAAACACAGCCCTTTTTGCTGCGGTACCTGTTGTGTTTTTCGCAAGTCAATTGGCCAGGGCGATACTGCGTCAGAAAATGGCTGACAAGTTGCTCAAATACGAACGGCAAGTAACGAGCAAAGCCTGCCCCGAGCGCAGCCGAGGGGAGCAACGAGCAATGCGGGCTGCCTGCGCCGCTGACATTCTTTTGTTTTGGGTATGGTCGTTACTTTTGCTTTCTCTTATTATCTCTTCCGCTTTTGGCAGGGTTATTTGCTGGCGGGGAATACGCTACAAGCTGTTAGGCCCAACCGAGACGATTGTCCTGGGTAGTAATAAAAACAGCTTATAATCGCTCTCTTCCTATCCGCTGTCTGCTATATGCTATTGTTCCCGCCGACCAGGTAGATTCTGTTTTTTCCGCTGCGTTTTGCTTCTAATAGTGCCGTATCCGCCTGGTCAAAAAGCTGCCGTATTGTTGAGCCGTCATTTGGGAAGCTGGCCAGCCCGCCGCTTATTGTCAAAACCCCTTTGCCTTCCGGGCCTAACAAACCCAATTCAGTTTTCTCCAATTCTGTTCTAAACCGCTTTGCTATGAAAATCGGCTCTTTAGGATGTTCCGCCGCCGCCGAACGTCTCTCGGTTTCCTCCTTGAGTGGTAATTTTTTTACCGCCGAGTTCGCAGAGACCGCAGAGCTTTTATTTTTAATTTCCTTCTCTGCGTCCTCGGCGCTCTCTGCGGTTAATCTTTTAGTTTGCAGCGGTTTTCTTTTCGCCTCATCCCAGAAAATAACAGCGAACTCATCGCCGCCGATTCTGCCGACTACATCGTGGCTGCGGCAGCATCGCTGCATCAAAACAGCGGCCTGTTCTAAAACTTCATCGCCCGCTGAATGGCCGTAAACATCGTTATAATGTTTGAAGTTGTCGATATCGAATATAAGCAGTGTTACCCGCCCGTTTTCTTTTTTGGCATGTTCTATAATCTGCCTGGAAAACTCCCAGATATATCTTCTGTTCTTCAGACCGGTTAGCTCATCTTCGGTAGCCAATTTCTCAAGCTCTCTTATTTTCATATCTTGTACGTCCTGACTGATATCTTGTTGCTCTTGAGGCTTCACGAGATACGAGAGACGAGAGACGAGAGACGAAAAATGGATTGGGCAAATCAAATAATCATCAGCTACGCTTTGTCCGTTGGAAGCTGAGCCGAGAAGTTGTATTACTGCCGGCTCTTCATACATTTGGGCTAAAAGAATAATTTTCGCATTGCGATTACCAGCCCGTAAGGCCTTCAGAGCCGAACTTAGTTTGGCTGATGAGCCGGACATCACAACACCGATTACGTCAAAGTTATTCTTTGCAGCCACCTCGATTGCATCGGGCATATTGGCATGAACCTGACAGGGCGGTTTCCTGACGGCATCGGCATCCAGAAAGGCCCTGCTGACATCGCCTATCAGCAGAATTTTCTGAGTATTCGGGTCATCCGATTTCTTGTCTCCGCCTGCCGATTGCTGATTGGCTGGCCCAAGCAGGGCATCCAGTTCAGCCCTGGTAGTGCGAAACTCATCTTTCATAAAGACCGGCTTTGTATTATTTTCTTTTTTTTTTTTAATGATACGGCGACCACCGAGATCTACACTCTTTCCCTACACGACGCTCTTCCGATCTTGTCTTCCGTTCATGGGCAGGCCCAGCATATAAATGCTCGTTAATGAAACGACAAGTGCATAAACGATCATAACGGTTGCCGTTTTATAGATATGGTTTAATGGCCGCCTGAATCTCCTGAGCGTGCGGTACAGAAAAACAATTGAAAATGCCAGTCCTGCGATGAGAATAGTCATCTGGAGGAAAAAGATGGATTCGATTCCCATCAAAGGCGAAGGGTTCCAGTTTATCTGCAGCGATGTCCCGATGCCGAGGTGCTGAAGAAGCCGTATGGTTGCCGGCACTGCGATCGGGCCTTCAATAAAGAGATGCTGCATATTATGTGCGAGATGTAGTGCAATTCCAAGAGGGATGAAGACAAATGCAAAAGTGGTTGCCAGATCATTTGTTTTGTATTTTTTGCCTGTTATCAGTTTCAGTAAATAGCAGAGCAGATAGAATATAACTGCCGGAAGAGATACAATGATTGAAAACAGTAATGAGTATGTAAAAGAACCGGAACTTATCCCGGTAATGCCTTTAAGTGTCTCTTCCATCGGTTGCCAGACGGAAGTCATGGCGAGGGTTTCGACTATCACTATACCGAGAAGGAAAAGGGACGCGGCTGACTCCATGGAAGACTTCCTGATACCTGAATAAATATCCTTACCGAATGTCCTGAGACGCAGACTCAGGTTACTGCTCGGACATGCCGTACTGCACTTCATACAGAAATTGCAATAGATGTTGCTATCCATCCGGTTAGGAGATTCGAGCATCGGGCAGGTTGTGATGCATGTCTTATCCCTGTGATTTGTACACTTATCTTTGCTGCAGGCGCGGAGTTCTATTGGTGAGATAGTGGAGTAAATCCCGATAATGGCGCCAATGGGGCATATATGACGGCAGAACGACCGCCTCCTGTAAATCACGCTTACGATAATCGCTGAAAGGAGTATTGAACCAATGACAATGGCTGTGACTCTCGGCCTGTTGTTGAAGGCAAAGAGGGCAAATGCCAGGGTAAGCAGTATAAATGCAAGAGTCTGGAAACCTATATTCTGAAGCCAGCGCGGCAGTTTCCTGTTGAAGGAGACAATCTTCTGGGCAAGATCACCTATGGCTGCAAATGGGCACATCATGCACCAGACCCTGCCCAGCAGTATGAAGCTTACGATAATCAGGCTCCACCATATAGTCCATGTATAAACTGTTGCAATGTTTCTTCTGCCATCCTGAACATCGAAAAAACCGTAAAATATGATTAACATAAATACAAGCAGTGTGGGCACTATGAAGAGTGCTCTGAAATATTTCCACTCTGTGAAACGCCTGATCCATCCGACTTTCAGGAAATCGGTTTCTTGACGATTATGCTCTTGAGAGCTACCACTCGGCGGCCTCCTGAAGCGTACCATTATAAGAGCCGCTCCGCTGAGACTCATAATAACCGAAAACCAACTTATGAATTTTGCAAACAGTGTCCGTTTGCTGAAATTCCCTGCTGTGTTATGCGCATAATGGAAATGATTATTGTTTTTGGCAGGGTCGAATCCTGAGACATAGCTTGTAAAGACCGGTTTTACTGCATGGCCGAAGATAT
The DNA here is from genome assembly GCA_913009355.1 of uncultured bacterium. Taxonomy (GTDB): domain Bacteria; phylum Planctomycetota; class Phycisphaerae; order Sedimentisphaerales; family Anaerobacaceae; genus CAJVYK01. The sequence continues at coordinate 18,332 of CAJVYN010000004.1, forward strand.
CATTTCCGGCGGGAGTTCCGATACGGATGATCTCTTCGGTGCTCGCCCAGACATCCGCATGTTCCCTGTTGTTTTTTGAGTGGTCATGATTCTTGTGTGCTTTATTGAGTGTAAATATTCCGTAATGCTCAAGTGTGTTTCCTGCAAGAAAAAGCATATTATATGCCCTTCCTTTCTCGAAGGCTATGTCATGAGTGTCTCCTGTTTTGAGTGGAAAGGAAAATTCGTAGGTATAGAAATCTCCCTGGTCCGCACCCTTTGCGGTAATATTGTCGATTTTATCTTTTTGGAGAAAGAAAGTCTTGTCTTTTCGCTGCGTAAAGAAGCGGTCGGTGATATCACCATTTGATTTCATGACCTTTGCATCTACATAAGACCCCAGCATGCCGAGGTTGGGATCATCCTTGAACATTAATCCCACCCAATTAGGAGTATCGGTTTTTACGGCAAAATAGATATTATTGTCATCTATCTGTGTCCAGACCTCCGCATAATAATAAGGCGCTGTATGAGGTTCTGAGGGCAGGTGCCGTTTGTATGTGCCGAGGTAGAAATATTTATGTCCCGTGTTTTTCCACTCATTGTCATTTATCCTGCCGTCGATTATTACTTTATTCCCTGTCCTGCGGGCTATAAAATTTGTGTTGTCTGATATGAATACGGTCTTATTATTAAGGTTTATATCACTGAGATCCGACCTGTTGTACTTGTATATAAGCTGTCCGGGCGCCGAACCACAGCCGTTGGCAACGTAAATGTTTCCGGTTGCGGCGTCTACATCAAGTACCAGTTTATCGACGATAAAATTGACAGGCCCGAGGTGATACTTCCCATTGTAATTCGGAATCGACTCCTGTGATGTAAACTGGTAAATCAGCTTTTCATGCACATATTCCAGTTTTCTGAAAAGAAACGGTTTTTGAAGAAAGGGAAGGTTTTTGCGGCTAAAGAAAGTGACTATGGCCTCAGCCTGAACAGGAGAAATGCGTGCCTCAGATCGTGGCAAGAGCAGATTCCCCTGATAATCGTAGAATACGCCGTTTGTCGAGGGAACCATTCGGGTGGTCAGGGATGCTGGGTTTTCAGACAGGACAACATCAGTTCCGCCGCAGGCATTGACCGCTGCCGGCGCAAGAACAGCAGCGGCGACAAATAATAGAAGAAATGCAAATATGTATCTCATCCTGCCTTATTATTTGTCAATCAACTGAATCAACTGGTCGGCATTCATGGCCCCGCTTTTTACCCTTCCGTCACTGAAGATAAGCGTAGGTGTTCCCCCGGTTCCGAGTTTCTGACCGAGCTTGATATTATCATCTATGGCTGTTGTATTGCAGGATGCTTTAGGTATGGCCTTCTTTGCGTAAACATCTTCGAGCATTTTTATTGCCTTGTCATTTGATTTCTCACACACAATTGACTTTGCCTTATCATAGGACTGCGGATGGATCTTTACAAGTGGAAACATCTTGAGAAAGAATACGATGTCTTTTCTTTTCTTTACAACCTGCTTCATCACCCGATGAAGTTTTGCGCAGTAAGGTCAATCAGGGTCGTCAAAAACTATTACCCTGTGTTTTGCATTTTTATTCCCGAGGATAAGTGCATCATCAAGGGGAATCTGTGATACATCAACCCTGTTTATATCATCAAATTTCTTTTTTGTAATGTTCGTCCTCGTGGCTATATCAATTATGGAGCCGAATATTGCTCTTTTACCTGCATTGTCTATGTATACAATCCCTTTTCGCCCCCTGGACTGAATTGCAACCTCCCAGAGGCCTTTAACGGCGGCTTTTTCAACAGAAATGATTTTTACATCAGGCATGATGGCAGAAAGCGTAGTCCTTGCCTTCTCCTGTGTCATTGCCCCGGTTGCTCCTGCGATATCGTCGGCAGGGAGAAAATATAGGGAGATCATGAAAATGAGTAAAACAGGAAAAAGATAGCGGATTTTTTTCGACATGGTTTTACCTCTCTTAATTTTTGTAAGAATTATAACTTTTTTTTATGAATAAATTGTGAACGTATTCATTTTTCACAATATTTCCGCAATCCATTCATTCAACCTTCGAAATAGGTCGGTATTACAGGAGCGACAAAAAATGCACAGGAGGTTAAGGATGAAAAAAAGCATTTACCGGCTGCGGGTGATAAAGGTTTTGTTTCCCTTTCCTGTCGGAGGCGCTTGTCGATGGCTCGTAGACCTGAAAGCCCGCCTCCTGATGCGTGGATGAAGGCAAGCTATAGAATACTCATTTCTTGCCCGGTAAACATGCCTGCCCCAACCGGGGCAGGGTGCTTTACTTCAGCCTTTGAGCACGGTCTCCCGGACTTGCTTCGACAGGCTCAGGGCGATAATTTAAGACTTTTTGCGAGTATGTCAAGTTTAGTCTTGTTTAGAGCAGTATAAATATGTTATTCTTTTTTTAAAAGCTTAACGGAGTACTTTGTTGTAAAACATGAAAGCAGGCTCCGTTGGCCGGAGCCTGCTTTTTTCAATAAGCCGCTGAATTTTTACCGAAAAATATTGATCACTAAAGTGAGGTATTGATGGCAAAACGTTCCGGAATGTTTAAGTATGAAAAACGGAAAAAAGAACTCTTACGAAAGAAAAAAAAGGAAGAGAAGAGATTAAAACGCCAAAAGGACAGCGAGAACCCTTTATCAGACCCCGAAACAGCCGAAAATCAGGGATCGGATCTGAACCCACAACCTGTTGATCACGAATAATTGTAATCGTCTCTTTAAGCTATCTACCAGTTTTTATCTGGCGAGAGAGGTATTTTCTTTCCTGAATATTTTATTTCTTTTTCCCGTGCTTTATCTGTGTCCCTTTTCTTCGCGGATGGGTGCTCTTCCGCCTGGGCGCCTCTTTGTAGCCAGCCACGATCATCTCGTCCGTTAGCGGTGTGACGGGGATCTTCTGTTTGATATACTCCTCAATGTTTGGCAGGGAGGTTACGTAGTCCTCGCAGGCGAGGCTTATCGCCTTGCCGGTAGCGCCTGCCCGGGCGGTCCTTCCTATGCGATGCACATAATCGTCTGCATCCTGCGGAAGGTCGTAGTTGATGACGTGGGTCACCCCCTCGATGTGAAGCCCGCGGCTGGCCACATCCGTTGCTACAAGGATCGGCAGTTCTCCATTCCTGAATCTGGTGAGTACCCTGAGCCGCTTCTCCTGATCAAGAGATCCGGTAATGGCTGCCGACTTGTACCCGTTGGCGTTCAAATGGTCCATGAGTTTATCCGCCGTAGTTTTCATGTTGCAGAAGATGAGATACCTGCTGCCCGGTTCCCGCGCAAGAATGTTGAGCAGCAGGCCGAATTTCTCGGTGTTGCCCACATGATATATCTCCTGCTCCACTTGCTCAACCGTGACATGATCCGGCGTGACGGTGATGCGCTCAGGGTTATTCATGTGTTCGTAGCAGAGTTCCATGACCCGGGTAGTCAGTGTTGCGGAAAATAGCAGGGACTGCCTCCGATTGTAAGGCGACATCCGTCTGAGGAGAAACCGGAGGTCACTGATGAAGCCCATGTCGAACATCCGGTCAGCCTCGTCGATAACAAGGAATCTGGTACTCTTTAAACGGTAAACTTTCTGTTTAAGGTAATCTATAAGACGTCCGGGGGTACCGATAAGTAAGTCGCCCCCCCTGGTTAGCCGCTCGCGCTGCTTTCTGTAATCCACACCGCCGTAAACGGACAGTATCCTGAAACCGTTAGGACCCCCAAGAATCTTTGCTTCTGCCTCTATCTGGACCACTAATTCGCGCGTCGGTGCAATAATGAGCGCCTGTGGAGACGTTCCCCGAACTGGCGGTCGTCCGGCATGCATACGGGAAAAGACTCCGATCAGGAATGCTGCTGTTTTCCCTGTTCCCGTCTGGGCCTGGGCGGCGACGTCCTTGCCGGCCAATATATTGGGAAGGCTAAGTGCCTGTATGGGCGTACACTCTTTGAATCCAGCCGCTCTGATACCCTTCAGGACCGGTTCCGGTATTTCGAGTTCTTTAAATCTCACGTTTTATACTATAACTCACGCGCCATTGATTCATAAAGGGGTCCGGCTATAACAAGAGAGTTTAATGTTCAACGCAATGCGTAAAAATTCAAAAGGCCGTGAGGTGTCAGGTGTAAAAGCAGTTTGGCTTTCGTTTTTTTCTTACTGTTATCACGGGATATTCCCTGTTGTCTGTTTTAGCAGAAAACTGAACCTCATACTGTCTTGGAAGCAAGTAGCGACCCGATATAATAAGTCAAGATGATAACACCTGCTGCAACTATAATGTGTTCCAGGATGACTTTCCAGGGACTTACCTTTTGTCCTTTGGCAATGTAATAGCTGAATATGCTCAATAACAGCAATCCCCAGGCAATACTGACAATGATAGCACTTGAAAGAGGAAGTAAGAGGATAGGAATAACAAAAGAAGTCGCAAAAATGAATTTTGTGACAAACGTGGATAATGTTGCTTCCCAGATTTCCTTTGAGGAATGCGCATTTTCTGACTCTTCCGAAATATGAATGCCCAGTGCATCCGAAAATGCATCTGCCACGGCTATCGTCAATATACCACTGAATATTACAAGCCGCGAATGAGTTCCAGAGTTCAGACCCACAATCAGGCCCAATGTTGTAATAATCCCCGATGTGAGACCGAAGCTGAAACCTGTTTTGATAGAATGCTTCATAAGCATAAGTAATGTCTGTCCATAAGCTCATCTATTCCGTCATTCCGCACTTGCAGGCTGTGTCATAATCCTGAAAACGTATATGATGTCATTCTGAATTTATTTCAGAATATCGTATTTTCTACATATTACGTTTTATATAGATCCTGAAACAATATCCCGAAAGCTTTCGGGATACATGGTTCAGAACCTGCCCTGAATTCATTTCAGGGATGACAATTGTGACACAGCCTGTTGATGCGGAATCCGGAATCACTTGATTTTACTGGATTCCCGTTTTCACGGGAATGACAACAAGACAATTTATGGACAGACTCCAAGTAAGGATTTCAATGCAATGATTATCGATAATAATTAAGATTATATCATAGAGAGATGAAGATTAACGCTTGTGGAACATAAAATATGGCAGGCTACTATAAAGCCGTCCTGTGTCGAAAGTTAAAAGAGGGTGAAGCTCAAGGTATTGAGCGTTAAGGGTTGAAGAGCAATAGAACAACAGAGCTTTAATTTGGTTCTTTCTCAGAATAAGTGGGTAAGTTAATACAGACAAAAAAGAATGTCATCCCCGAATGCCTTTATCGGGGATATGGTTTTAAAGCCATTACCGATAGAAACGCCCGGGGATGTTTGGATTAACCGCTTGAAATGAGAAAGGACCTTTAAATAGTGTCTGTGTATAAAGTCAGTCTCTCTATCTGTCATTCCGGCAGTCCTTAAGCCGGAATCTATTCTTTTCAATAAGTTCCGAATGCCGGATTACAGACTTCGGGCATGACAAAAATAAAAAACGGCAATTTATACACAGACACTAAATAGTGCTATAGAATGCCGGAACGCAAGAGTATTAGCGCTTAATTGCAAAGGTCAGAACCGTTCATAGTGTATTTTGCTCTCGTCGAATTCCTTATCTTCGTGTGGGGGCTGATGAGTTTCCGGATAGCCTATGGGCATAAGGCAGAGTACACGATAGTTGTCCGGTATGCCCAGAATACTTTTTACGAATTCTTCAGGATTGCCCTTGTCGGCCTCTGCTCCTTCGGCGATCTGGATATAACAGGTGCCGAGCCCCTGGTTGACCGCTTCAAGATATATATTTTCAGCGCATATCGCGCAGTCTTCTTTAAAACGATTCCCCGCACTCGTATCGTAGAAGATGACGATTACCAAAGGCGCCTTTTTGGCAAATGTCGAATAGAGCGTTGCCTGTGACAGCTGGTTTATTGCCTCTTTATCTGTCACTACCATAAATTCCCATGGCCTGAGATCCCTTGCGGAGGGAGCAAACATCGCAGCCTTCAGTATCTCATTCAGCTTCTCTTTCTCTACCTCCTGTTTGAGATAGTTCCTTACACTCCTTCTTTTTCTGATTATCTCCAGCATGATTGCCTCCATGATGTACAAGTTATGATCTCTTGTTATGTTAATCCATAGATGTTTATATATTCAAGAAATTTTTTGTGGGTGCACAAACAGGCAAACAAATTGACCTGTTAGAGGAAAAGTTTGCCTGTGCCGCCATGAAGAAGAAAGGTAATTCAATCATTCAAATCCGAAAGCGGCAGGTCCGGATAAATCTCTGTGACGGATTATCAATAGCAGGGGAGTTTATGAACTCTGAAGATATCCTCTCACACTGCTTACAAACTCTCTTGTTATGGGTAATAGCTTTTCTATCTCTCTGTCCTCAGGCTGTTTTGTATGTGCGCAATCGCATTCATGGGTAAAGGCATAAGCATGATTCAGGGCATCCAGGAGTGTTTCTGAAAAAATGCCTTTTTGTATATACTCTCTGTCGAATGTCCCGATAATATCGGAATGGGTCAGATGCCCGATGGATTCAATGTTGAAGAGCGCAAAAAGACTGTAAAGCATCGCATGATAAAGTTTTGTCATTAGTTGGAGATTGCCTATCCTCTCCCTGTAAAGAAATTCGGCATCATCAAGAAATTGAACCGCTTCGCCTGTCCTTTTTTTCTCAATGTCGGTCATGGCTTACCTCACTATAATTATATAAGATAAGATATTATTTTTTCCCTGTATAATATTACAAATTCCGTTATCATTATTAATGTACTGAAAATAAGCTATTGTGTCGTAAATCGTTATGGTATAATTATTACATTAATATTGAGTATGCGCAAAATTGCTGAAAAAGGAGAGATATATGTTCAGAGAGATATTCCAGACCGATAATACCACGGGTTTCATGTTTTTAAGACTTTCGCTCGGCATCGTAATGTTTTTTCATGGCGCACAGAAGGCGCTTGGGTGGTTCGGCGGCCCGGGTTATGAAAAAACGATTAGTATATTCACATCACAATACGGTTTCCCTTTTGTAATTGCTGTTCTCATTATTGCAATTGAATTTATAGGGTCAATCGGATTGATTGTCGGTTTTTTTACGCGGATAGCAGCCGTAGCAATTGCTATAAATATTGGTGTATGTGCATATCTGAATCATCTGCAGAACGGTTTTTTCATGAACTGGTTCGGCAAGCAGGCCGGAGAGGGGTATGAGTATCATATACTTGTCCTCGGTATATGCTTTGCCCTGATTGTGAAAGGAGCGGGAGCACTCTCTTTTGACAGGTTGTTCAGCAGGAAAGATTAATCCGCATTATTCATGAATCGGGTGCCATGTCGGGCGTCCGCAGTGATGGTTTATGAATTATCCGGGGTTAAGACCTAAATAGAGTCTGTGTATAAATTGCCATTTTTTTATTTTTGTCATACCCGAAGCCTGCCCTCGACTCCGATCGGGGGTCTGTAGTCGGGTATCCGGAACTTATTGAAAAGAATAGATTCCGGCTTAAGGACTGCCGGAATGACAGATAGAGATACTGACTTTATACACAGACACTAATTATTATCCCAACGGCGTATCTTCCTTTGATGTCTTGGCTTTTACTCACTTGTGGTCCATTTAACACATTTCTCTTGTTAGATATGGTTATTTTGCCGGATGATGCATTAAGTAAAATTGCTGTAATAATACATACTTTGGTTATATTGATCAAACTGGTATGTTAAATGCGTCGAATTTCGATATCGATATCCGATAATGATAAATTTTTTATAGGATTTATCAGGAGACATATTCTCTATCATGCATCGAAGGAGCCGGTATACGGACTGTGGCTTATCGAGGAACTCGGCAGGCATGGCTACGTACTCAGCCCGGGCACTCTTCTCTATCCAATCCTCAAAACGATGTCAGGGAATGGTTATCTGAAAACCAGCAGCAGGGTAATAAATGGAAAGATTAGAAAATATTACCGTATTACACCCGCTGGAAGAAAGGTGCTCAGGGAAGCCGGAGAGAAAGCAGCTGAACTTGTAGCTGAAGTATTTCCGGGCAAATAATTTTTTTACTGGAACGGAAGGGGGGTGGGATTAAACATGTCATTGGCAGCTGAAGGGGGCTGGATATGATTCATGACTCCAATAAAAAACATTTAAAGTTCGGAGGAAAATTCTATGATTGCAAGGAATTTTGTAAAAATCCTGATTATGGCTGCTTCTGTTCTGGCTCTTGTCGCTCCTTCGTGGTCGGCAGACTATATCGGCTCGGATGCGTGCTTCAAGTGCCACCCCAGCCAGTATAATGACTTCAAGGTGTCGGGGCATCCCTACAAACTCCAGAAGGCCGATACGGCAAAGTTCTGGCCACTCCCTTTGCCCAGGGGATACTCGTGGGATGACATATCCTATGTAATTGGAGGAGCTTATAAGAAGTCGAGATATATTGATAAAAAGGGTTACATTATTACTGCAGCCAAGGACGGGTCGGATCTCAAAACACAGTATAATATTGAGACGGGCACATGGTCATACTATCACAAGGGCCAAAAGAAGCCTTACAAATGCGGCCCCTGTCATATGACCGCATATTCAAAGAAGGGTCATCAGGACGGTCTTGAGGGCATGATCGGAACATGGAAGTTCCCCGGGGTTCAGTGCGAGGAGTGCCACGGTCCCGGAAGCGACCATGCTAAATCAGCCGGCAAGAAAAAAATGAAGGTTGACGCCTCGGCTGCGGCATGCGGCAAGTGCCATGTCAGGGGTAACCCGAAGAAAGTGCCTGCCAAGGGTGGTTTTATAAGACACCACGAGCAGTATCCGGAACTCCTTGCCGGTGCGCACAAGTCCCTCGACTGTGTGACTTGCCATAATCCACACAAGAAATACAAGTTCAGCATCAAGAGGCAGTGCGCAACATGCCACGCATCGCAGGCTTCTGCATTCAGGGGCAGTATAATGGAGAAGGTCGGAGTCGCCTGCATCGACTGCCATATGCCGAGAGCGACGAAATCCGCAACAGCAAAAGGGAAATATGAAGGGGATATCAGAACCCATCTGTTTAAGATCAATGCTGATGCAAAGGCATCCATGTTCTATTCAGAAAAGGTTAAAGGTAAGAAAAAAACCTTTGCCAGGGGTTTTGTAACTTCCGATTTTGCCTGCCTTAACTGCCACAAAAACAGGAACAGAAAGTGGGCTGAAGCAAAAGCCAAAGGTATTCACAGTTATAGTAAATGAAAAAAAGGGGGCCATTGGGCCCCCTTTTTTGATTTTCCCTGGGGTAAGACCACCGGAAATCTTGATGAAAAGAATTTTCATTATATTCGCTCATTATTCATTTAAATTGATAAAGACCCCCTGATACTTTTCCCCTCTTTGGTAAAGAGGGGTCAGGGGAGATTTTTTAAATTACAATTGATTCCATATCGCTCATGTTTTTCCCTGATTCAAATCCCCCCTGCCCCCTTTTTCTAAAGGGGGGTAAAAAATATTATTGATCTTCTCAGTGGCTCCGCCACCGGTAATCTAATGCAAGGAAGATTTTATTGGTTCTTTCTCATTTCAAGTGGGTAAATGTGAGCCTGTCATGGTGAGCCTGTCATGGTGAGCCTGTCATGGTGAGCTTGTCATGGTGAGCTTGTCATGGTGAGCTTGTCATGGTGAGCTTGTCATGGTGAGCTTGTCATGGTGAGCTTGTCATGG